>JAFLJZ010000247.1 GCA_022712775.1 Sulfurimonas sp. | reverse complement strand
TCTCATATGCAACCTTTTTCAACTACGAATGAGAATTATGACACAAACTCTATTAAACTTCAACAGAGGATTAAATATTGTTAGTTATGAAATTATATTTTCTTTACTACGATACAATTACACATATTATTATAAAAAAGGCGATATTTAAATGTTTAACAGGTTGATGATTTTTTTTACTATTGTTATTGTTTTACTTACAATAAATAGTAATTATCATTTTCATATTGATGATCATCATGAGCATTATCATGCAGGAGTTGATATACATGAAATCACTGCCCAACAGTTGAATTTTCATTATTCTGAGCATACAGAGTATCAAGAAAATACTGGAATCATTAGCAGTATTCTTATTCTCTTAATCCTTTTTATAAGCATTGCTTTTTTCTTATTATTAAAAAAACGAAAAATACAATCAGTACCAATAAGGAGCTTCTCTAAGCTTACTTATATTGATCCTCCACCTCTTCTAATACGGTACATTTTTTTTCACGCACCTCCACTTCATCACTCTTAAGCACTCTTTAACTAACCAAGAACCTTAGTGTCTTTAAAAATATCTATTTTAGATAAAAATACATAGTATATGCTATAGAAAGACTTTCAGTTTAAAAATAAATATAAGGAATATTATTTATGAAAATTATTATCTTATCCTTAGTGATACTTAGTAATATTTATGCAGTGAATACTAGCACAGCATATCAATGGGATACTTTTATACAAAAAGCAGTCGATGCTTCATTCATTATCAAACAAGATGAAGCACAATTAAGTATTGAGAAAAATAAAATCATTCAAGCTACCATATGGGAAAACCCTACACTTGAAATGTCATTTCATGATGGTCTTTCAAACAACATTGACTATACATATTTTGAGTTTAGTCAAAAACTACCTGCATGGGGTGAAACTTCATTCAAAAAACAGGCTGCTCAGTTTTCATTACAAAGTGCTCAGTACGCAAAAGGTGCAACTTTACTTAAAGTACAGTATAGAGCTGCATCTCTTTTTCAAGATATATATTTTTTAAAGAAGAAAGTAGATATTTTAAATCAGCAACTTATAACAATCAGAATTTTACAAGAGAAATTAAAAGCCCGTGAAGATTTAGGTGAGGTATCTGGATTTGAAAGCTCTCGTATTGAAATCTTAAGACAGCAAGTCATTATAAAAAAACAAAGTCTACAAAATTACCATATTAAATTAGCACTTGATGCACAGCTACTGCTTAAAGTTGATAAGGATATATCAATCCTCGGTACTATTGTTAAACCTGAGGGAAGTGAAATTCAGATAATGCTAGAATCTCTTAAAAAAAGTCCAGAGTATGCAAAATATGAGGCTATGCAACAGGTAGAAAAACAAGGGCTTAAAATACTCGAAGCAACACATTACCCATTGCCTGAAATATATATTTATTCAGAGCGTGACCTTGCTCCAAATAACAATGTCGATAGTACATATGGTTTTGGTTTTCGACTTTCTTTACCCTTATGGAGTGCACAGAACTCCAAAATAGAAATGCAAAATGCTAGAATTCAAAAAAGTACTATTGTCACACAAGAGCTTTTAAATAAACTTCAAAATAGTCTTAAGAGTTACCATAAACTCTATGAAAATAGTTCACTACAGTCTAAGGATTATAAGCAGAACTTACTTAAACCTTCTAAAGAGTATTATGAAACCAGTGTACTTTTATTTGAACTTGGTGAAATAAGCCTACTTGAACTTCTCGATGCTCAAAAAGTATATTTTCAAAGTCAACTTGAATATCAAAATCTAGTTTCACAATCTTATACATATTGGTTTGAGTTATGTAATGTGGCTTCTATTAACCTACTAAAGGACAATTAATGAAAAAAATATCTCTCATTTCATTCATCATTCTACTATTTTTAAGTGGATGCGATGATCACCATCATGAAAAACATGTACAGGCTGAAGAAAAAGCAGCACCAGAACCTATTGCTATTACTGACTATACTAAACAAACAGAACTATTTGTAGAGTTTGATCAGTTTGTTCTTAATGAGCCCTCTACTTTTTTGGCACACTTTACATATATGGATACATTTAAGCCATTTAAGCAAGGTCGAGTAGAAGCCTGTCTAACTTTTTTAAATCAAACAAAAGAGTGTTTTAGTGTTGATGCTCCTGCATCTGAAGGTATCTTTAAACCGATTGCTGTGCCTTCGCAGAGTGGCTTTGCTGAGCTAGATATCAGAGTTGAGCAAGGAAACATAATCCAAACACATAGCTTAGGAAAATTCCAAGTTTATAGTTCATATGAGGAGATTCCAATAAATAGTGATGAGGCAGTAACTAATGAAATTAGCTATCTCAAAGAACAACAGTGGAAAGTTGAATTTGCTACGCAGATAGTAACAAAAAAATTATTACGAGAATCAATATCCTCATTCGCAAAAATAGAGATTCCTACAAATGAGGAATATATTTTAAGTGCACCTGTAGCAGGAATTGTTACATCAATTAAGGAGATTGGAGTAGGTTCATTTGTACATAAAAATATGAATTTAGTTTATATAACACCACTTCTTGGGCAAAAAGAAGATATATCAACCTTGAAATATGAGCTCAAAAAAGCAAAAGTAAATCTAACTTTTAAAAAAGATGAAAATAAACGGATACAAAAGCTTAAAGCAAAAAATGCAGTATCTCAAAAACGCATAATCCTTGCCAAAAAAGATTACGAAATGGCTAAAGCAAAGTATTCAAATATAATTCAAAGATTAAATCAATTAAATACAGTTGGAAATTCAAATACAGGTATTATATTAAAAAGTCCAATAGAGGGTAAAATAGCTAAACAATTAGCATTATCTGGAGCATATGTAAATGAGGGAGAACCTATAGTACATATTGTAAATCCTAAAAAACTTTGGATTAATGTAAGTATTCCTCAAAGTGAAATTTCTAAAATCACTCAACCATTAGGAGTAGAGTTAATTCTAAATGATAGTTCACTTGAATTTAATGTACAAAAGAATACAAAATTTCTTTATTTTAATGATATGATTGATTCTAAGACACGCACAGCTTCATTAGTATTTGAAATAGATAATCCACCCTCATCTCTTAAATCTGGTGCAGCTTATGCTGTAAAAATGTATAGTGGTAAAACAGTACAAGCCCTAGCAATTCCCAAAAGTTCTATTGTTAATGACAATGGGCAGTATGTTGTATATGTTCAAGTAGGTGGAGAAAGCTTTGAACGCCGTAATATTGTGACAGGGATTAGTACTGGAAATTACATTGAAATAAAATCAGGTCTAAGTGAAGGCGAGCATGTCGTTATTAAAGGTGCATATCAGGTTCTTTTATCTGCTCTCTCTCCTGCCGCCGCTGGTGCTGGTCATGCACACTAAGGGTCCAGTATGTTAGAAAAAATAATTAATTTCTCTTTAGAAAAACGCCTTGTTGTCCTAGCATTAGGTATAGCTGTTATAATTTTTGGAATCTTAGAACTTAAAAAATCTGAAGTGGATATTTTTCCAGACTTAACTGCTCCTACAGTTACAGTTCTTACTGAAGCTGGTGCTATGACACCACTTGAAGTAGAAAAACTTATAACATTTCATATAGAAAATGGGCTCAATGGATTGTCAGGGCTTCGACGGATTCGTTCAAATTCACTCAGTGGTATATCTGTCGTTTATGCAGAGTTTGATTGGGGGACAGATATATACAGAGCCCGTCAATTAGTAACTGAAAAGGTTCAACTCATTAAAGAGAATTTACCACAAAATGTAGGCTCTCCAGTACTCGCTCCAATCTCTTCTATAATGGGTG
>JAFLJZ010000282.1 GCA_022712775.1 Sulfurimonas sp. | reverse complement strand
TTTCTTTGTTGGTCAGGTTATGAAAGCAAGTAAGGGAAGTGCAAACCCCCAAGCAGTAAATGAAGTCTTAAAAGCAAAACTAGGATAAATTTTAAATGATTAAAAATTTGCTTGTAAATTTTGCATACTTTGTAGACACATCAAGTTCTTATCAAAAATCAAAGCATTTTTTTTATAATGTATTAGAAAATAGCGACTATAAATATAAAAAATACTTTGATATTTTTATGATTACACTCATCTTTATAAGTGTAGGAACTCTTATTCGAGAAGTTAAGTCTCATGTCAATGATGAATTACTTTTTTTTAACAATTACATTATATCTTTTATCTTTTTTATTGAGTATATGTTAAGGCTTTGGATAAATAGTAGTGTTACAAAAACGATTATAAAACAGAGTGAACATGATTTAATGCTAGGTGAGAACTTTAAACTCTCCCGAGCTTTAAAAGAGATATTTAGAGTAAAAATTAAGTATATATTTTCAATCAAAGCAATGATAGACTTACTTGCAATTATACCATTTTTCCATCAGTTACGATTACTTCGTATTTTTATACTTTTTCGTGTTTTTAAACTCTTTAGATATGCAAAAAGTATCCAAACTTTTACATCTATAATCGTGGCGAAAAAGTTTGAATTTATTACGCTTTTTATTTTTGCATCAATCATTGTATTTATGTCATCGGTTATTATTTATGTCATGGAAGCAAATAATCCCGATTCAGGAATTAATACACTCTTTGAAGCAGTCTACTGGTCGATAGTGACAATATCTACTGTTGGATATGGAGATATTACGCCAGTTTCCACTGCAGGACAAGTAGTTGCAATGTTTGTAATTGTTGCAGGTATAGGTGTATTTTCTTTTACAACTTCGCTGATAGTAACCTCTTTTACAGAAAAACTTGATGAAGTAAAAGACTTGAAGGTGATAGATGATATTGCAAAAATTAAAGAGTTTTATCTTATTTGTGGATATGAGAAGATTTCAAAAGAGGTTGCAAAAAAACTTTTACTTCATAACAATGTGATTATTTTAGAAGAAGATTCCACAAAGGTAGAACAAGCAAAAAAAGATGGTTTTACTGCCCTTAATTATGACCCTGGTGCAACGATTAGTTATAAAAAACTTCGAATAAATATACAAACGCAGGTCAAAGCAATTTTGTGTTTAAGTAATAGTGATGTAGCAAATGTTTATACAGCCTTAACAGTTCGCTCTTTTAATAAGGATGTATTTATTTTGTCTGTTTTAAAGAATAAAGTAAACAAGAACAAACTTAAGTTTGCTGGGGCGAATGAAATTTTTTATGACAAAGAATTAGTTGGAATCATAGCAAAGGAATTTATTGGGCAACCTGTTGCTTTTGAAGCTATTCATGCACTTCGCTCGAACTATAATGGGATTGATGTGCATGAGATTCTTATTAATGAAAGAATCTTAGAAAGCTTTACTACAGTAAGTGAACTTGATAATATAAGATATAGAATAGTTTTACTAGGTATTTATAAAAATTATAAAAAGCGTTTCTTTTTTAATCCTATAGATTCTACGATATTGGAATCAGGGGATTATCTTCTTGTGATAGGAAATGAACAGTTCCTTAAAGAATACAGTACTTATTTACATACAAAGGTATCTAAATGAAAGAAAACATAGCATTGCTTTTTGGACAGAATGATTATACCTTTGAGATAGAAAAAAATATTTCATCTAGTTACGAAGAAGTGCATATATTAAAACTACATGATGATAGCGACAATAGTTTTGACTTAAGTGATAACTGGGATTCACTTCAAAAAAGAGTAGAAATACAAGCGTGTACAGCTTTTTGTATTCTCGAAGATATAGCTGAGAATATATTTTTAACGATTTCACTACGCGACACCTTTAAAGATTTAACGATAATAGCTCTTTCTCATGATAAAGAGAGTGCTGATAAACTCATGCTAGCAGGTGCTACTCGTGTGATTCCAACGATTCAAACAACAGCAAATGTTATTGTAGATATTTTAGAAAAACCAATAGTTACAGAAGTTTTACACGATATTTTATATGAAAAAAGCTTGTTAAAAATAGCACAAATTACTATAGAAGACCATAGTGTATTTGATGGAAAATACCCTACTGATATAGAGTGGAGTAGAGATCACGGAATTATTATTATCTCTCTTGTTCATGAAGATATGAGTAGAGAATTTATTTATTCATCAAAGGCAAAGCATCGCATAGTTAAAAGTGGTGATATCTTTGTTGTTGTCGGTTATGAAGAAGATATAAAAGCCTTTGAACAGCTTATAAGGATTTAAGAATGCAAAATAAAATAGGTGTTATTGGTGCAGGAAAATGGGGTTTAGCTCTGTCTTACGCTTTGAGTAAAAACAATGAAGTTTTGATTAGCTCAAGAACTCCAAGAGAGATAAAAAACTTTGTTTCAATGAATGAAATACTGGAATGTGAGTATCTTGTAATTACAGTACCTGCACAACAGGTTTCTTTATGGTTAGAAGAAAATTTTATTTTTAAGGGACAGAAGATTCTTGTTGCTGCTAAGGGTATAGAAGCCTCAAGCGGAAAGTTTTTAAATGAGATATATGAGAAGCATATTCCAAATGAAAATATTGCATTTCTTTCTGGTCCATCTTTTGCACATGAAGTTTTACAATCACTTCCTACAGCCTTAGTTGTTAATGCGTATAATGAAGAAGTAAGTACAAAATTTGCATCATTTTTTCCATCTTTTATAAAAGCCTATACTTCTAAAGATGTTATGGGTGCTGAGATAACGGGTGCGTATAAAAATGTTATAGCTATAGCGGCTGGTATTTGTGAAGGTCTTGGACTTGGTAAAAATGCTGCTGCTGCTTTGATATCTCGTGGTTTAGTTGAAATGCAACGTTTTGGTCAAGTGTATGGTGCAAAAGAAGAAAGTTTTATAGGTCTAAGTGGAGCAGGTGATTTGTTCTTAACTGCATCTTCGAGTATGTCACGAAATTTTCGTGTAGGTTTAGGTCTTGCAAAAGGACAAACGAAAGAAGAGATTTTAGAAAAGTTAGGGGAGGTTGCTGAGGGTATTGGAACTACCTATGCATTGCAAGAAATATCAAAGCAAAAAGGTTTATATCTTC
Organism: Sulfurimonas sp.; assembly: GCA_022712775.1. Next base: position 4,219 of record JAFLJZ010000282.1, on the reverse strand, counting down.
CTATTGCAAAAGAAGTGTACGAAATGCTAGAAGGGAAAAACCCACAAGAATCACTCAGAGATTTACTTTCAAATTAGAATAATTAAATAAGGAATACAATGAAATATACAAAGATAATAATGAGCCTTGCAGTAGCGAGTGCTTTAAATGCTGGTTGGTTTGATTCTGTAACTGATGCGTATAATACAATGCAAGAAAACGACACAAAAAGTTCTGAGTCAAAAACGCAAGAGCCAGCTATACAGGTAACACCAGTACAAGTTAAAGCAACAACGACAACTACAAAAGCACCATCAATCTTAACTGCTTTGTCAACAACTGATATGAATGGAGCTTTAAAAGAAGCGCTAAACAAAGGTGTGACTTATGCCATAGATACACTTGGAAAAGATAATGGATATTTAGATAATCCACTTACAAAGATAGCACTTCCAGAGAATCTGCAAAAAACTGCAGACTTAGTAAGAAAAGCTGGTGGCGGTCAGTATGTAGATGATTTGGTTTTAGCTATAAATAATGCAGCCACAGAAGCAGCGCCAAAAACAGCAAAAATCTTTGCAAACAGTATTTCTTCAATGACAATCGATGATGCTAAAAAGATTCTCTCAGGGAACGATAGTGCAGTTACAGATTACTTTAGAAGTACAACAACTTCAGATTTACAAGCTACTATCGCTCCTATTATTGAAAAAAGTATGGACAACAATGATGTTGCAAAATACTATGACATGTTTCAATCATTTTATAAATCAAATGCAGGAATGTTTAAAAATGAATACGTAACAAGTGCTGCAAGTATGTTTGGCTATAGCGATATGATACCAAGTGGCGAAGATGAGGATATTAACCAATTTGTAACAAACAAATCAATAGATGGAATCATGGCTATGATTCAAGAACAAGAAAAAAAGATTAGAGAAAATCCTTTAACACAAAACAATGAGTTAATAGGAAAAGTTTTTTCAGCTTTCGAATAAACCTTAATATACTTCTTTTCTGTGTGCGATTCGAATCACAGAAATAAGAAGTAGGTTATTTTCTTTGAGGTAGATGATTCTATGATTTTCAGCTCTTTTTCTAAACTTTCCCTTGTGTTTTCCTTGTAGCTTTTTATCGTTTGTGAAATTACCAGCTTGTAAGTCAAGGATTTTAACAGAGAGTTGGAGTTGAATATCTTTTTGCAGTTTTAAAAATTCTTTTTGTGCATCTTTATCAAATGCAACTTTATACATCAATACCAGCTTTTTTAAAAACATCTTCCATGGACACAATTGTAGACTTACCGCTTTTAAGATTATCTATTCTTTTATCTGCTACCATTTCATCAAGTGTATCAAAATACATCTCAATAGCCTTTTCAACTAAGCTAGTACGTGTTTTATCAAGTTCTTGTGCATATTCATCTAAGGACTGTACTAGATCTTTTTCAAGTCTAATATTTATTGCTTGTTTCATAGGGTGTCCTTTTATTTGTATATACAATTGTAGTGCATTTTTTGTTGTTTCGTCAAGTTCATAGAACAAATGAGAGTTAATAAAGTTAAGTTTATGTAAAATTAGCATGATTTAAAAAGGTGCATAATGACAATTAAAGAATCAATATTAAAAAGTTTAGATGATATAAAGTATTTATCAAGTCACCAAGATATTTATAATAATATTTTGAAAAAGCAATATTATAGTTTTGGAAAAGGTAAAACACCCGAAAGAACTGTATCTGCACTGCTTGGAGATTTTATTAGGAAAAATGATACTAGGGTTAAAAGAACTAAAGGTGATGGAAATTATTATTTATATTATTTAACAAAATATGAGCAAGATATAAATTTTGAAGAGTTTACAGTTTCTTCAAGTCAAGTAACAAGAAAAGAGATAAAAGTAAAAAGCACATATTATGAACGAGATTTACACAAACTATTAAGTAGTTATTTGAAAAATAAAAATATTTACTCAAAAACGATTCTTCATGAAGAATCGAAAAATAGTAAAGATGACCATCAAAAATGGATACATCCAGATATGATAGGTATTGAATTTATAAATTTGACATCAAAAGTTAATAAAGCGTTTATGAAAATTTTAAATAAAGCAGATACATTCAAATTAACATCGTACGAAATTAAAAAAGAAATAAAAACGGATTATGAATTAAAAAAGTGTTATTTTCAAGCTGTATCAAATTCGAGTTGGGCAAATTATGGATATTTAGTTGCACTTGAAATTAGTGATAACCTAAAAGATGAAATGGAGCGATTAAATCAATCATTTGGTATCGGAATCATTGAATTAAAAGCAAATCCCTATGAAAGTAAGATATTATTTCAATCAAAATTTAAAGAATTAGATTTTAAAACTATTGACAAACTATGTAAAGTTAATAAAAAATATGAAAATTTCATTGAATTAACAGAAAAAGCATTAGCGATTGAAGAAAGATATTATCAATCAATTGAAAAAGAGTTAGATGAATTTTGTGATAGCTACTTTGAAAATGATTCTGAAATTGAAGAATATTGTAAAGCAAAAAATATTTTGATTGATTAAGTATATTAGACAAAACACAAGGAAAAAATAAATGTTGCAGTACAAAGAAGACTTCAAAAAAATTGCTATAGCGATTCTCATTGGTATAGCTTTTTTTATTTTAGGGCTTACTATTTTTAACACAACACAAGCAACCCTTATAGGTCTCATCGCATTTTTAGTTACACTTTGGACGAATGAAGTTTTTCCTTTAGGAGTGACTTCTTTGCTTCCAATTTTGTTGTTTCCAGCTTTTAGTGTATTAGATACTAATGCTACGGCTGTTAATTATTCGCATCCCATTATTTTTTTATTTTTAGGTGGATTTTTACTAGCTATTGCAGTTGAGAAGACAAAACTACATTCTTTAATAGCAGATAAAATGCTTTCTCTTTTTCCCTCAACTCCAAGGGGAATGATATTTTCTTTAGCGATTACCGCTGGATTTCTCTCAGGGATACTTTCAAACACAACTACAACGCTTTTACTCATTTCTATTGCTCTTTTTATTACTGAAGATGTGAAATTGAAAATGCGATTTGCTCTTGCAATTGCCTATGGTGCAAGTGTAGGTGGAATTATAACCCCTATTGGGACACCTCCGAATCTTATTTTGATGGGGATTATGAGTGATAAAGGAATGGAGTTGATACCATTTGTCCAGTGGATAGGGATGGTTCTTCCTCTTGCTTTAGTAATGCTCGTTGTTGTAAGTTCCTTATTAAGTGTAGGGGTCTCAAAAGAAGAAATACATAGAGAAAAAATAAAGCATATACTTGATGATTCTCAAAAGAAAGTTTTATTTGTTTTAGGTGGACTTATTTTACTTCTTTTACTTAATGCAAAGATGAAGCCATTTTGGCCAGGCTTAGGTTTGAGTGAACCAGGATTACTCCTTGGGGCAGGACTTATTCTTTTTATGCCACCTTTTAAAATTTTAGTTTGGAATGATGATGCACCTAAGGTTCCGTATCAAATCATGTTTTTATTTGGAGCGGGATTTAGTATAGCAAAGGCATTTGGAGATACTGGTTTAGCAGAAGAAGTTGCTTCGTATTTACTTGCACTTACTGATATGCCTCCAATATTTTTACTTTTAAGTGTGGCAGTTATGATTACTTTTACAACAGAAATAACATCAAATACGGCACTCATATCTATTATGCTCCCTGTTATTTATTCAGTAAGTGAGCAAGCAGGAATAAATACAACACTTTTTATGATGGTAGCCACTGTATGTGCGAGTTATGCTTTTATGCTTCCAATTGCTACTGCTCCAAATGCTATAGCTATGAGTAGCGGTGCTGTGCATATAAAAGATATGATACGATACGGAATTATTTTAAACTTTGTAGGTATATTTTTAATAGTCCTTATTGCAGAGTTTTTTTGGAAAAATATTTTATAAAATAGGAAATAAAATGATAGTACATATAGTAATGTTTAAGTTTAAAGAAGAAAATAAAGTCTCAAATATTGAGTTAGTTGTAAAAGAACTTAATAGTTTGTTAGACAAAATTGATGGATTGAAATCTATAGAAGTTGGAGTTGATTTTAACCAGTCCGAGCGAGCTTTTGACCTGTCTCTTTATTCTATATTTGAAAGTAAAGAAGACTTAAAAGCTTATGCTATTCACCCAGAACATTTAAAAGTTGTTGAACTTATTAAACGTGTGACTGAAGAAGCGAAGGTCGT
>JAFLJZ010000074.1 GCA_022712775.1 Sulfurimonas sp. | reverse complement strand
GGCATGTTCTGTGAGTACAGTTCCACCTCCACCTTTTCCCCCAATAACTTTTTTGATGATTGGGGAATCAGCTAACTTATTCATTTGGTTGATTCTTTCCCAAGCAGCTTTATAACTCATTTTCATAGCTTTTGCAGCCCCGCTAATAGAACCAGTTTTTTCAATTTGCTCAAGTATTTCTATACGTCCATTACCAAGAAAATTCTCACCATCTTTAGTAAACCAGAACCGTCCATCAATCTGCATATAACAATACCCTTTGTGAAAAAATAATAATCTTGAGTGTATATCGGATTTTAAATAGATTATTTAAATACAATACCCAATACCCAATACCCAATAGACTAGAGCGATTAAAAAAAGATTTAAATTTTGGTTTAAATAGTATGGATATTAATTCTTTAAAATAATAAAACGTAGTTTTAGCTATAATTTTTAAAAATATTAACTACAAAGAGAGCTTAGAATATGGATATATTATCAAAAAATGCAACAGCTGAAGAATCTATAAAAAAGATGGATGCAGCTTTAAAAAGTATCTCTTCAAATATAAGCTTTGGGAAACAAATACATCCTTTAACAAACTGCTACTCGGTTAATCTCAAATCAGTTGATGCCCCAAACCATATATATACAAATGGAAAAGGAACAAATGAACTCGCGTGTACAGCCAGTGCAATGGGTGAATATATAGAAAGAATGCAGACAAATAACTTCTTTATAGAATTTTATATGCAAGACAAAGAGTTTTATCCAGATCAAAAAAAATTTACAAATATAAACGAATGCCTTAATGATCCACTCCGTACATTTTATAATCCAAATGATGAATTAGTCTTAGAGAATTTTTTAGACTTTAATACGAATGAGCAAGACAAGATAATATGTTTGCCTTTTATAAATCAATCAAATAACGAAGAAGTTTACTTTCCAATAAACATCATCCACAACCTCTACGTAAGTAATGGACTAGCAACTGGAAACACTCCAAATGAAGCTAAAGTACAAGCATTAAGTGAAATATTTGAAAGGTATGTGAAAATAAAGATTATTAAAGAAGGCTACTCTTTGCCTCAAATACCTCAGGACATCGTAAAGTCATTTAGTAAGCTTTATGAAGATATTGTATCTTTAGAAAAAAAAGGCTTTAAGTTGCAAGTACTTGATGCATCTTTGGGTGGAGAGTTTCCCGTAGTTGCAATATCTTTAATAGATCCAAAAGAAAACAGCTTGTTTGTATCTTTTGGTGCCCACCCTATTTTAGAAGTTTGTTTAGAGAGAACGATGACAGAACTTATGCAGGGTAGAAGTGTAGAAGATTTAAGTTCATTTGAAAAACCAAGCTTTAATGAGGAACTTATAAATAACAGCTTCAATATAGAATCACATTTTATAAACTCTGATGGTCGAATGGGTTTTTCATTTCTCAATAAAAACAGTTCTTTTAACTTTAGTCCTTGGAAATATGAGGGGAAAAATAGTGATGATGAGTATGCATTTTTATTTGATATATCTAAAAAAATGGATAAAGATATATACCTAAGAGAATATGATTATCTAGGGTTTTATTCTTGTCAAATCATTGTACCTAGTGTCTCCGAGATTTATCCTATTGATGATTTAGTGTACAACAATGCAAATCGAGGAAAAGAGATACGCCAAAATATTTTAAATTTTAAAACTCTTGACGCAGAAGATATAATCCAAAGTGTTGAGTATCTCGCAGATGAGTTGGATTGTGCAAAGTATATAGGTGTACTCTTTAAAGATAACTTCACATTAGGAGAGTTTAAAGCACAAATATATCTTATGTTAGGTGACTTAGAATCAGCAGTAGCCTACTTTGAAGTATCTTCAAAAAAGACATCATACATACTAGCGCAACTTTGTCATATAGCGATAGATGACTTAAATTTTGAAGATTATTACGATTCATTATGTGATATTTTCACGCAAGAAAAACTAGAAGAAGCTATGAATATATTTAATATTGATACGTATTTTATAGATATTTCATTGCATGAAAACTATCTAAATATACAAAACTTATATGATAGGTTGGCTATAAAAAAACAAACTATAGTGAAATCTATTTAAGTATATAGATTACTCTTTTAAAGTCTTCATCATATGTTTTTTCGTCTTACTCGTAGCGATAGCTTCAAAAGGGTCTTCAGGCCAATAGTGTCTTTTATACTTCCCTCGTACTTCTTTTCTAACTTCAGAGTACGAGTTCTCCCAAAAGCTTTTTAAATCGTAGGTTATTTGCATTGGAGTCATTGCTGGTGTTAGTAGGTGAACTTGTAAAGGCAAAGTATTATTTAGTACCTTAGGCGTTTCATGTAATCCAAAAACTTCTTGTATTTTTACTCTCATTGATGGTTTTTCATAGTCTGCGTAATCTATGTGAATATTTGAACCACTTGGAACTTTCACACTTGGAGGGGCTAAAGTGTCTAAAAGCTGTTGTTTATCCCAAGGAAGAAGAGATAACAGCATTGTGTAAACATCTAGGGATTCAAGTGCTTTAATAGTTGTTACCCCTGAGAGATAAGGTTCTAGCCAAGTGTTAAGTGCCTTGAGTAGTGCTACATCACTAAAGTCTACAAACTCTTGATGATGATTCAAGAAATTTACTCTATCCTTTAATCTTGTAGCTTTTTTACTCCAAGTCAGAATCTCTAAACCCTCTTTTTTAACAAGCGCTAAAAGTAGTTTTTTAAAGTTATGTTTAGTAGATGCGGCACTAGGTTTTGAGTGAAGTTGTAGTTTTAAAAAGTAGCTACTTTCTCTTATGTCAAACTTCTTTGCTTCTTTGTTATAGTTTATAGATTCAGTATTTACAATAAAGGAGGAAAAATATTCTTCTATCTCGCTCATTGTTATACTAAGGGCTAGGTTTATTACTGAATCTCTGTCGTGTGCATGAAGGTTTGCCACAACTAAGAATTCTTGATTAAACAAGGAATCTTCTACATGAAGTGTCGCACCTTTTCCATTACTGAGTATGTACTTGTTGTCATTTTTTACTCTGCGTCGGGCTAGTCTGTCAGGGTAGGCAAAAAGGAGTAAGACACTAAGCATTTCTTGGTCAAATGAAGTGTTTTTCTTTGACACTTTTTTAATATTTTTCAACTTCTTATAAAAAAAATCTGCCCCTGATAGAATCTCTTTGGCTCTAAACCTATTGATATAGTCACTATCAAAATCTTTTTCTATTAGATGTATGAATCTTGAGGCTATATCGCTGTCTTTACTAGAGTTTTTGAAAATATCTTTTTCACCTAAGAGTGAGGCTAAAAGGCAGGCTTCATACCCAAGACCTAAGGAGTTAGCTTTTAGAATCATGTAGGCAAATCTTGGGTGAAGTCCTAAACTAAGTGCATCACGACCAAACTGCGTGATTTTAAATCCATTATCAAGCATAGCAAGCTCTTGTAAAACTTCTTTTGAATCTTGGATTATACTTGGACTTGGAATATCTAAAAATTTCAACTCATCAAATTCATCAACTCCCCATAAAGACAAATCTAAAATAAGTGAGGTTAAATCTGCTCTGAGTATTTCAGGTTTAGTGGACTGTTGTAGTATTTTTGTTTCATGCCAAAGTTTATAACATACTCCACTAGACAATCGACCAGCCCGACCAGCTCTTTGAATGGCTGAATCTTTTGAGATAAATGTTAAGTCTAAATGATTCATAGCATTTGCGTAGTTGTATCGAGATTGTTTCTCTAGTCCAGAATCTATAACTACCCTTACACCTTCTATAGTTAGAGAGGTTTGCGCGATGTTTGTACTCAGTATTATTTTTCTTTTTGTGGACTTATTTATCGCTTTGTCTTGCTCATCCTTTGGAAGTGCTGAGTAGAGTGGTAGGAGCAAAATATCTTTAGTTGTTCTAGAGTTACAAAGTGAAGTTTGTAAGTTCTTAATCTCTTTGACACCTGCTAAAAAAATTAAAATATCTCCATCATTTTCTTTTATGGCTTTAAGTGTTGTGCTTAGGAGTAAGTTATTTAAAGACCTAGAATCAGGTTGTGAAGTTTTGATATCTAGGTATATATTTTGGACATCATACATTTTACCCTTTGAAGTGATAACAGGAACCTCTCCAAGTAAAGAAGAAATCTGACTTGAGTTAAGGGTAGCAGACATGATTAGAATCTTTAAATCTTCACGAAGAAGTTCTTGAACTTGCAAAGAGAGTGCGAGCGATAAGTCAGTATGAATACTTCGCTCATGAAACTCATCAAATATAATCATGGCTACATCATCTAAGGTCTGATTACTTTGGAGTTTACGAACTAAAATAGCTTCTGTCACAACGAGAATCTTAGTTTGCTTTGAGTGTACGCTATCCATTTTCACTTGATATCCAACACGCTGACCTAACTCTTCACCTAAAAGTCGTGCCATCTGTGTAGCAACCATACGAGCAGCAACACGACGTGGTTCTAACATAATGATTATCTTATCCCCAAGCCAAGCCTCGTCAAGTAAAGAAATAGGTACAACAGTACTCTTTCCTGCCCCGGGAGGAGCTTGTAAAATAAGTGTTGAATTGGTCTTCAGTGAGCTTTTTATATTGTCTAAGACTTCATGTATTGGTAGATTTTTCATATAAGGTATTATACTTGATATATGCTACAATTCGCTCATAGAAGGACTATCATGAAAGAAAAACAAAAAATAATCAAATACAAAAGTGGAAAT
>JAFLJZ010000253.1 GCA_022712775.1 Sulfurimonas sp. | reverse complement strand
AAGAAGAATCATAGGATAGATGAATAAATTTATAGAATATTTTTTACAAAATAAGCGCCTTAACTATGCACTTTTAATTTTTTTAGCATACCTTGGAGTTCAAGCATATATAAACATTCCAAAAGAGATGTTTCCTCCTGTAGAGCTTGATAAAATCACAGTACAAGGCTCTTATGCAGGTGCTAGTGCTACCAATATGGACAAGATGGTTGTTCGTGATATTGAAGATGAATTAAATAATATTAGTGGTATAGATAAGTCTGAGACTACAATCACTCCCGGCTCTTTTATCATTGTATTAACCCTTAATGAGAACTCAAATAGAATCAGTGTTTTGAGTAAGGTTAAAGATTCCGTAGCTATATCAAAACAGTATCTTCCCTCCGACATGGATGAGCCTATAGCTAAGTTACTAGATAAAAATAAACCTCTAATAAACTTAGCAGTTGCTTCAAACGAGCTCTCTCTTGGTGAGTTAACAGTCATAGCACAAGAGATAAAGTCAAAACTCTCAAAAATTAATGACATTAGCGATATATCAATTCGTGGTGATTCTGATGAAGAGATATTAATCAGTATTAACTCTGAAGCAATTATGGCGTATGGATTAAATCCTTTGAGTGTTATAAGCGCTATTTCAAATCTTTCTTATATCTTTCCTATTGGTAAAATCGAAGAAGCAGGGAGCTTTGCTTTTATTTCAACGACAAATGGCAAGGCAAATGTTGGGGAGTATGTTGATAGTATTTTAAACATAGATGGCAAGTATATCAAACTAGGCGATATTGCAGAGGTAAAACTTCATCATCCTCAAACAAGAACACTTTCAAACTTTAATGGCAACCAAGCTCTTACACTTGTAATCTCTAAGGGTGAGAAGGGAAATGCTATAGAATTGTCAAAAACTTTGAGAAATCAAATTAAAAAGATAGAAAAAAACTATAATGGTGTTTCATTTGATTTTTATAAAGATAGTTCTATGCCGATTGAAAGTCGTTTAAATACTGTTATCTCAAACCTAATGTTTGGGTTAATTTTAGTATTTTTATCTATGTTTATTTTGATTAATCTTCGCATTGCGATTATTGTAACGATAGGAATTCCTTTTTCTTTTATCATTGGTCTTTTATTTATTTACTACATGGGATACTCTATAAACATCGTCTCTCTCTTAGGTGCTTTGATAGTTATCGGGATAGTTGTTGATGATGCGATTATTGTAAGTGAGAATATACAAAGGCATATAGATGAGGGAATGGATAATTATGAAGCTTCACTAGTTGGAGTTAAAGAGATGATTCTTCCAATATCTTTAGCTACTGTTACAACAGCGGCTGCATTTTTACCTATGTTTATGATGAATGGTGAAATAGCACTTTTCTTAATTCTCGTTCCTATAGTTGTTGTTATGATTCTCGTAGGCTCACTCTTAGAGAGTTTTCTGTTTTTACCTCTTCACGCATCTGAACTTTTAAAAAAGAGTAAAAACTTTGTAAACTGGAAACCTTTTGCTGATTTATATGAGAGAGTACTCCGCTTTAACATAGAATATAAAAAAACTTTTCTTGTACTTTTTATTGTTATGATTCCCGTGTTTACAGTTATGACTGCGAAGTCCATAAAATTCCAATTTTTTCCTAATTTTGATTGTAATAATCTTTATATCTCAGCAAATCTAGATATAAATACCCCTATAGAAGAAACCTATAAAATAGCAAGTGAAATAGAAAAGCTTATGATGCAACATGCAGATGAGTTTTCTATAAAAACAACTTCTGCAACAACGGGTTATAGGAGAAGTTTAGCTGGAGAAACAGAGTTAAGTAATAATGTTTTTTACATTACTTTGGAACTTTATGATAGGAAAGAAACAAATTGGATAAATAGATATGTAAACCCTATTTTAAACTTTAGTTTTGAGTTTGATAACCCTGAGGCAAGACGCGATAAAAAAACTTTTCTTCTCGCTCCTCGTGCTGCAGAACTCATCGAACCATACAGAAAAAAATATAATATGCTTGAGCTTGGTGTCCAAGAAGATAAGGCAGGGCTTATACGAAGTGATATTCAGATTAACTTATCGGGAAGTGATGACAAGGCCTTAGAATCTGCGGTCAAGAAAATAGCTGATGAAATATCCAAGGTAAATGGAATTGTAAACTTTAATGATAATATCCATTATGGGAAAATGGAGTACAAGATAAAAGTGAATTCTTATGGAGAGTTTTTAGGTCTAAATGAAGCATCCATATCTAAAATTTTAAGTGATTACTTCTTAGAAAAAAGACAAACTACTACCTTTAATGATTCCGGAGTAATGGAGATAAAAACACAAGATATAAATAAGGACAAAACACAAACCTTGCTTGATTTCAATCTGCCAGTTGGTGATGGAACTTTTGTAAAGTTAACCGATATAGCCGATATTATTAAGATAAGAGATTATGAGAAAATTAATAAACTCAATGGAAGTATAGTTAAAATTATTTATGCAAAGGTTGATAAAAGAATTATAACACCAACTGAGGTTTTAGACATAATAGAGCCGACACTTGATGCAATATCGGCTTCAGGTATAGAAGTGGACTTATTGGGTGAAAAAGAGAAAAAAGAACAACTTAAAAGTGACATGAAAAATACAGCTGTAATGGCAATTTTTTTAATCTTTTTAACACTTCTTCTTATCTTTTCAAAAATCAAATATGTACTGATGGTAATGAGTGTAATTCCTCTCTCTGTATTAGGTGCTTTACTCGGACATAAACTTTTAGGAATTAACCTTACTATGCCTTCTATTATAGGGATACTTGGACTTGCCGGTGTTGTTATTAATGACGGAATAATTATGTTGGATTTTCTTAAGGGTACACATAAGTCTGAAGAGTTCTTTAAGCGAGCAAGGTTAAGACTTCGTCCAATTATCATCACTTCTGTTACTACATTCTTAGGTTTGTTTACACTTATATTTTATGCAAGCGGTCAGGCAGTTATTTTGCAACCTATTGCAATTTCTATAGGCTTTGGTTTGATTTGGGGGACAGTACTTAATCTTATCTATTTACCAACGCTGTATGCCTTGGTAAATAATATTAGTGCTACTAGAAAAGTTTAAAGTTCTCCAAGCACTGAAAACAATTCTTTAGAATTCTTTTCAGCATTTGTAAATGCTTCGATGATATTGTCAGCATTTTTAATTGCATCATCTTTTAAAAATGAAGGAATGTTTTTAATGTTATTATGTACTGCTTGGTGCGGTGCATCAATCTTAGCAAAAGCAGGGTGTGTGCCAAATACTTCTTTACCTTTTGTTGCTTTCCATTTTCCAAATCTACATTCAGTATGGGTTGAGAAAGTATAATTTGCGTTATTTTTAAATACTGTATCGTATCCTGAGAGTTTAAAAACGATATGATCAATTTTTGCAAGGTTTAGAAACATTTTATTTGAAATTCTTTCATTTCCTTCTTGAATATCACTCGCACTCTCAACGAGTTCATGGAGGCTTCCATTAAAGGTCTCAAGTTTATCCAAAGAGGTAGATATTTCTGTATCCATTTGTTCGGAAAACTCTTGCATAGCAGCACTATTTTGTTTAAGTAAATTAATGTTGACTTCTACTTCACTTGTTGCTTTTTGTGTTCGCTCAGCTAGTTTTCTAACTTCATCAGCAACAACAGCAAAACCACGACCATGCTCACCAGCACGCGCAGCTTCAATAGCAGCATTAAGTGCTAGGAGGTTCGTTTGATCTGAAATATCTTTAATTAAGGCGATTACATTAGTAATTTCGTTTACACTAGTATTTAATTGATCAGAGTTCTCTTTACTTTCATGCATCTTTTCTGATATATTGTTTAATGATTCACCCATTTGGGTAGTGGATATTTTTACCTCACTAACTATAGTTTGTGTATTCCCATTTTTTTCATTAATAAGGTCAATTGCTTTCATATTTGTAGACATACCATCTTGAACTAATGTCATTCCAGAAACTGCACCTTCGCTAAGTAGTTCTGTAAGTTTGAGGGTGAGGTTGTTTTTTTCTAATTGTAATTCACTCTCTGTTGAATACTGCTTAGAACTTTCAAGTGCAAGCGTTGCACTTTGTATAGCTTGATGCGCAGCAACTATAGTATGATTGGCAGCATCAACTATAGAGCCTATTTCATCTTCTCCTCGGCATACAATTTTTTTTGAAAAATCATTTGAAGAAACAATATCATCAAGTTGTCTTTTAAATTTTGATATTCTTGATGTTAAACCATTCGCAACTAAAAATCCAAAACCTAATATGGAAGCAGTGATTAGTATACTTTGAACTATACTGAAGATAAGTGAATAATTTGCTTGACTTTTTAGCGTATCAACTTGAACTAAGATACCTTCGGCTAAATGGTTTTCTACTTTTTTAAGAAGATTTATTTTTTGAGTGATTGTTGAAAACCAGTACATTGCATCAATTCCAAAATCACCATTAATTTTAGAGAGGGCAATTTTTCGCATACGCTCAACTTCTTCAACTGGTTTTCCAACGAGAGTTTGTTTATAAAAAGAAGTGTTTTGCGTAGAATCTAAAAATAAAAATCTTTTAATATATGTTTCTTGTTCACTCATTAGTTTTACAAAT
>JAFLJZ010000073.1 GCA_022712775.1 Sulfurimonas sp. | reverse complement strand
CTCAGCCACAAACAGGCGCATGAATTCTTTAAACGTTCAAAAGTGGTGAGTCATAAGACATTGCACGATCACTATGAATATGCGCCATGTTATATAGAAGGGACATTGAAATATAAATTTAAGTCATGTGGCTGGAAAATAAGAGCAGGTGCAACAGGTGAAGTAATATGTGGAAGTGAAACATGGTTTTTTGCTTGTGATGATTGTAATGAATTGTTTGATGGTGGTTAATCAAGTAGTTTGACCATGAAGAATTTACACGTTTTTAACCTATAAAATCACAGATCAAGTGTTACGACCCCTTGATTGTAGAAGTTATTATTAAGGCTCGTGCCAATGTGAAAGCAAGTGCACTTGTACAGCGTACGAATGAACACATGGCACTTGAAGGACAAAAATTATCAAGCCAACAGATACAGTTTGAAATTGATCGTCTTCAAAGGGACATGATAAATACAATGCCTTTTGATTTATGGGATGATGAGCAATGAGCATCAAATATCCTGAAGGGGCAACACCGCTTGATCCTGATGAAATGGAAGGTCTGAAATTCAAGCATGTCACCACACGGGGCGAGCTTGATCATCTGGAGCAGGTCAATATTCAGGAGGGACTGGTTTGGCTCTAGCGCTATAAAGATACAAATATTTTAAATGAAGGGTTTGCTCGGGAGTTACACAAACGCATGTTTGGTGATGTTTGGGTCTGGGCGGCATGATCTTCAGGCAATGAATGAACGTAGAAGACAATATATCCAGGCACTTCGTGCTGCTGATGGTGGTGACATTGGATTGCCCATGCATTTTGTTCAAATGAGACGGCCAGCCTAAAATTACAAAATAACCACTAAATAATAATGGGTTGTGGCGCTTTCTTAGGTTGGGTGTCCATGTAGTAATAGTTTGACAAAACCAAGGTGGGTCATTACTGTTTATTCTTATTTCAGATCATAAACAAAGGAGTGTATGCCATGCAGATTGGCTTAGCAGGTAATAATGACACCATTTTCTATTATGTTCAGCCTGGGGACAACTTAAGCAATATCATTCGCCATTATCACGGCCCGCTTAGCTTGCAACAACAACAGCGCATCATCAAACAGATTCAGGCTGATAATCCTCAGCTCACTAACCCTAATCGCATTTACCCAGGTCAAGCACTACTCATTGATTTACCGCAAAAGTACTGTCCAGCACCAAGTACTAAGCAAGCAACACCGACTGTTATCGCAGATAAGCGTGTTTTCAAACCATTGATGCAGCAATGGCAAAATGCAACATCAGAAGAGAAAGGGTGGCTATCAGCTATAACACCTGTTTTGCTTGGGACGGGTGCAGCAGGATTTACCATGATTGATACTACATTTAAAACCAATACATCATTGGTGACTGAAATGGCCGAAAATTACAATGACTATAAAGCAAACAATATTACAAAAGGTCTATACGACAGCCGTCGACAAAAACTGCTTTATAAACTTAAAACTAAACTTGGGCCAACCCAACGTATACTCAGTGGCAATAAACCGGTTAATGAGGTTTTACGAATATCTCGCTCAAAGGGTACGGTACCAATAGGCAACATTAATCAACAAGTGACTAAAATGACAAACCTTTCAAAGTATGCCTCAAAAGGTGGTATTGTTTTATCAGTAGTTGGTTTAGGTCTTGCTTGTCATCAAATTGCTAGTTCTGATACTAAGCAAGAGAAGAACGAAATATTAGTGGAGAGTGTTAGCAGTTTTGGTGGCGGGCTAGTTTATGGTGCTGTATTGACTGTGCTGCTCGTGGCTACCCCCGTTGGTTGGGTTGCAGCACTAGCAATAGGTGTTGGTGGTGCTTTAACAGGTTATGGCACAGGTAGAGTTGCCAAATACTATTATACCGCTAGTGGTGCAAAGATTGATTTTGCTTCAGAAACGGGTGTAAATCATTTATGCAAATAGAAGTAATCAGAAATATAGCGGGACTCTCATTATTTTATTCCCTAATAGGGATATTTTTATTTTTTGTGTACTGGAATGCCTTGTATTTTATTTTAACTAGAAAATATGATCGCATTTTATTTAAGAAACCCTATTTCAATGCAAATGAGCTTGGCGTGTACAGCGCTTGGCCTTTTAGCCTTGTTAAGGCAACGGCCTATATTTTGCTTATAACTAATTCATCCATATCTAAAAAGCGTTTTAAAGAACTAAAAGAACCTGTTTCAGAGTCAGGTCTGATTTGGTTGCTGTGCCATATATGGAAGGTATCACTATTAATTATTGTTTGTATGTTTGCTATTGGAATGATTTGGGGTGGGTTGGACATGTTGATTTTTGATAAATAAGTAAATGTTGTGTCAAGTCCATATAAGGCAAGGTTCTCATGTTTAGAACTAAAATCAAGTGTTACGACCCCTTGATTTTCGAAAAGCTTGTGTAATGAACACAATTGGCGCTATGCTGGCAACTTGTTAGTGACT
>JAFLJZ010000241.1 GCA_022712775.1 Sulfurimonas sp. | reverse complement strand
AGATGTACCAAGTAACATCATTGGAGCTATAGTGGATTCCAACACTACGAGAAAAGACTTTATAGCAGATAGTATCATCGCTAAAAACCCTAAAGTAGTTGGAATATATAGACTTGTAATGAAATCAGGCTCCGATAACTTCAGAGCTTCAGCTATACAAGGTATAATGAAACGTATAAAAGCTAAAGGTATAGAAGTTGTGATATATGAACCTGTATTTAAAGAAGATGAATTTTTTCACTCTAGAGTTATAAAAGATTTAGATGAGTTTAAACAACTTGCAGATGTAATAGTTGCAAATAGACTTTCTAAAAACTTACTAGATGTACAAGATAAAGTATATACTAGAGATATCTTTAATAGTGATTGTTAAGGATAACGAATCCTACATCAGAAAGTAGACTCTTATTTAGAGGTATTCGAAACAGTATATTTCATGACTACCCTTTTTGAAAAAGATGAAAATTAGATACTATAAACTATCTAGCCAGTATTACAAAAATAATAAAGGATAATTTTGAGACTATCAATAAAAAAGATTGAGCTTAAATGATGAATGATGTTGATATCGTTATTACATGGGTAGATGGAAGTAATGAAAAATGGATTCAGGAACTTTCTAAGTACTCAGATAAACCACTAGAGAAACTTAGATTTGAGGATACAGGTACCCTGAAGTATGTATTTAGAAGTATTGAAAATTTTTTGCCATGGGTAAGAAATGTATACCTTGTAACCCCTGGATATTTCCCATCTTGGATTAATAGTGAGCATCAAAAACTAAAATTGATATCACAAGATGATTTATACAAAGATAAATCTGTTTTACCTATATTTAACTCTTGCTCTGTTGAAATGAACTTACATCGAATAGAAGGTTTATCTGAGCAATTTATTTATTTTTGTGATGATATGATAATCCAAAAAAAATTGGATAAAAACTATTTTTTTAAAAATACTAAGGTTAATGATTATTTTATTGTAAATAATTTGTTTCATGATGGTCTTTTTTCACACCAAATGCATTCTCAAATGCAAATAATAAATAAGGAAATAAGAAAAGACAAGTCAATAAAGAAACAGCTTCTAAACACTCTATCTATTAAATATGGGTTTAAGAATATGCTTAATAGTTTCATGTTGTTTTTCTTTGCGAAAAGACAAATTCCTTTGTTTAGATTAAACCACCATCCTCAGGCTCATTTAAAAAGTAACTTTATAGAACTTGAAAAAGCATATCCAGAGATAGTAGAAAGAACTATTAAGGCACGTTTTCGTACTGAGTATCAGATAAGTCAAACTGTTTTTAGGTTTTGGGGGTTAATTAAAGGTAAGTTTAATCCAACATATCATAATGGCGGTAAATACATAGGAGTTAATGATTTAGAAATTTTAAAAGTACAATTAAATAAACTTGAGGATAGTGATATTTCGATGATATGTTTGAATGAAGAATCTGGTTTTCCAACTGATAAATATGAAGAATACAAAAAGATAATAAGAGATTTTCTAGATATAAGCCTTAGTAAAAAATCACTTTATGAGAAATCATAATTTATGTATTCAAAAATAAAATCTCTCAAAAACCATCAAGGATTTATGAAATACTTTAAAAATATTTCCTGGCTTATGCTTGAAAGAGTTTTTCGTATGATTGTGGGACTTTTTGTTGGTATCTGGATTGCAAGGTATTTAGGTCCTGAACAATTTGGAGTTTTTAGTTATGTTCAATCTTTTGTTGGATTATTTACAGTACTTGCAACTTTTGGTTTAGATAGTATTATTATAAGAGAACTTGTTAAGGATGAAAATAAGAGAGATGAACTTTTAGGTACTGCTTTTTTTCTTAAATTATGCGGGGCATTTTTAGTTATGATTATATTGTTTATTGTCATTAATTTTACAACAAATGATTCCAATACAAATACCTTAGTATTTATTATAGCATCAGCTACTTTCTTTCAAAGCTTTAATGTAATAGATTTTTATTTTCAAAGTAAAGCATTAAATAAATTTGTAGTATACGCAAATATTCTAGGTATAATTATTTCATCAACTGTTAAGATTATACTAATCCTAAACGAAGCCCCTCTCATAATGTTTGCTTATAACATTCTTTTTGACAGTTTTATATTAGCAGTTGGGTTTATATATTTTTATACAAAACAAAAAATAGTTATAAGAACATGGAAATTTAATAAAGAACTTTCAAAAGAATTGTTAAATGATAGTTGGCCACTTATTTTTACAACTTTAATAATATCTATTTATAGTAAGTTAGACCAAGTTATGCTTATGAATATGATAAATGCTGTGGAAGTAGGACAATATGCAGCAGCTGTTAAATTAAATGGTATATGGTCTTTTATTCCGGGGGTAATTTTAGTTTCAATAACTCCAGCAATCATTAATGCAAAAAAAGTATCTAAAAGGTTGTACCTTCAAAGACTTCAAGTATTATATGACTATACTGTGTTATATGGATATATAACAATTACTATAGTAATCATATTCGCTACTTTAATTATTAGTGTTACATATGGTTCAGAGTATAAAGATTCTGCCTATTTATTACAAATATTAGTTATCAGTAATATATTTGCTTATATAGGTGCTGCTAGTAGCAGATGGTATATAAATGAAGGGTTTACTAAAAAAATATTGTATAGAAATTTACTTGGAGTATTTTTAAATATAGCAGGTAATTTATATTTTATTCCAATATATGGAGCTGTTGGAGCTGCAATAGTAACTATAGTATCGCAATTTTCAGCTAACTACCTATATGATTATCTGGATAAAGATTCTAAGATTGTTTTTTATCAAAAAACAAAAGCATTCTTCTTAGTCTCTAGTTTTCATAAAATATTATTAAAGGCGAAATGATGAATGATATCGACATTGTAATTACTTGGGTTGATGGTAATGATGAAGAATGGATTAAAGAATATGAAAAACATGCCCCTATAAATCATTCTAAGGGAGTTCGGTTTGAGGATATAAATACTTTTCAGTATCTATTTAGAAGTATTGAAAAGTATTTACCATGGGTAAGAAATGTTTACTTAGTGACATGTGGACATTATCCACATTGGCTAAATTTAGAGCATCCAAAGCTTAATCTTTTAACTCATCAAGAAATTTTCCCAAATAAAAATGATTTACCAACATTTAATAGTAGTGCCATTGAGTCAACTTTTCACAATATTGAAGGTTTATCAGAAAAATTTCTTTATTTTAATGATGACATGTTTATTTTAAAAAAGCTAGACGAAAATTATTTTTTTAAAAATGATAAACCAAATGATTTTTTTATGGTAAGAAGTCTATTGCATGATGGTAATTTTTCACATAGTTTACATTCATCAATGCAAATAATAAATAAAGAGATAAGGAAAGATAAATCATTAAAAAAACAATTTTTAAAAACAATTAACTTTAAGTATGGATTTAAAAATA
>JAFLJZ010000072.1 GCA_022712775.1 Sulfurimonas sp. | reverse complement strand
GATAGTTTCTTTTTCATTCTCCGAGATATAAGAATCAAGGAGTGTTAATTTTTCTTGATAATCTTTCGTATCAATAATTAAATCATTAATAGCTCTATTTACACTAAGTGGCTCAATTGTTAGTTCAGTAGAATCACTAAGAATATCATCAAGCGTAGCATTTGAAGCTGTAAAAGTGTTGTTAGCTTGAAGAAAAAATGCTTCATCTCTAAGGTATCCAAATTTTTCAATACTATTTATCTTGTTGAGAACATCATCAAGTGTAGTAATTTCATTGCGTTCTAACTCATAGCTTTTGTAATAGGGGAGATAGTCAGTTTTGCTATCAAATTTGAAGAGGTTAATGTTTATCATAGGTAAAATCCAAATATAATTTTTTGTATTTTACACTGTTGTAACTTTAGGTTTATTATATAAATTGCATTAGGAGCTAAAAGTAAGTGAATGCTCCTAAAAGTTACTTCTAAGGTGTTATTATGTTTAAAAGTAATGAAAGAACTATCAATCATTCCTCGTTTGCAAGCAAACTATTGAAAGAGAGAAGACGAAATATAATATAATAGTGATATTATCTCAGTTCCCAGAATCTGGAAGACCCTCTGAAGAACTAGCAAAAGATACAAAAAAACTAGTGCATAAAGGGTATTCTATTATATATAGATTAGGTGTAGGACAGGTAGAAATTTTACTTATTTTATAGAGAAAATATTCCTAAATTATGAGTTTCTACGTAAAGTATGGGAAGAAAAAATGTGACTTAATGAAAAATAATCTTGAAGTTATTGGAAAAAAAATAGCTCAATATATTGCTAATTCTTTATTTTTATGCTTTATTTTTTCAAAAGAAGTAGATACTTTAATTTAATGAGGAAAATTGTATAATTATTCAATAAAAAATCCCGAACTAAGTAGAGAAACTGTGGTTATTTCACAGTCTCAAAGCGTGGGAACTAAAGCTCAGTAAAGAATAGTTATACGAAGTCTACTTTGGTAAGGTGATGTTTCATACCTAACTCTTCAGATGAACAACCAAGAGCAAGACCGAGCATTTGTTGCATGTGTAAAACTGGAAGTGATACATCTCGTCCTATTGCATGAGAAGCATGACCTGTTTGTGTGTCAAGTTTTAGGTGGCATAGAGGACATGGAGTTACCATCCAGTCAGCATTACCGTCCATTGCTCCAGCGATTGCGTTACCTGTTAAGATAGAAGCAGTTTTTGGTGCTTGAAGCTCCACATGAAAACCACAACATTTATTTTTTTCTTCATAATCTACAGTCGCACCACCACAGGCGATGATTAAATCATCAAGTGAGTTTGGATTGTAAGGATTCTCAGGAGTTTTATGTGATTCATTTTGTAGTTCAGAAGGGCGGATATTATGACAACCATAGAATGGTGCAATATTAAATTGACTAAGTGGTGTAACAACCATCTCTTTTACTTTGTCAAGACCGATATCATCGATAATAGCGTATAAAAAGTGAGTGATTAAAGATGTACCTTTATAAACTAAACCAACTTCTTCAAGCTTTTCATTTACTCTATTCTTAAGATCTGCATCGTTATCTAAACGGTGTTTAGTCATTGCAGTATTAAGCTGGCAAGTATTACAAATAGTTACCATTGTAAGTTCGTGTTTTTCTGCATAGGCAATATTTCTAGCATTTAGAACTAAAGATAAAAAGTCATCATAATCTTGTAGATGAGAAGCACCACAACATGATGCTTCTGTTAATTCTACAAGTTCAATACCTAGTTTTTCAGCAACTGCATATGTTGACATGTATTGCTCAGGAGTACTTTGTTTAGCTGTACAGCCTGTAAAAAGTGCGTATTTTAATTTACTCATTTAAAAACTCCTAGAACTTTGCCGTAGAAGATGATTCTACAAGCTTTTTAATTTCATCAAGGTTATCAGACTTTGTGATTCCCCACGGTGGTACGATTTTACCTTTTACAAACATTCTTGCAGCAACAGGTATATGTTTAACGATTCCAGCAAGTTCTGAATAAAGAACTAAACCACCCTCATCAAGTACACCATTTTTAGCGATTGAATGTTTAAAACCAACAGCGTGACGAGTAGCTACATTTGAAGTCGCAACACCTTCTGCAAAAAGCATATTGTGAAGTTTAGTGATTTTCTCAATAGGATTAACATCCTTAGGACAAACCTCTTGACACTCAAAACATTTAACACAGTCCCAAAGACCTTGTTTTTCTTCATGAAGTTCATTAAGTCTTTCTGTGTGAGAATCATCACGAACATCTGCTTCAAAACGGTAAGCCTTAGCAAAAGCAGCAGGACCAAAGAAGTCTTCGTTTATTTCAACAACTGGACAAGCGTAGTGACACGCTCCACATTGGATACATAAGTCAGCTTCATTTAATTCTTCAGCTTCAGCTGGTGTTACTAAATGTTCATGTTCTGGATGTTCTTCAACGTCAGAGATAAGGTAAGGGTGGATAGCATCATGTTTCTCCCAGAAGTCACCTTTATCAATAATCAAATCTTTAATAGCACGTTTTTTACTAAGTGGCTCAAGAACTAAGTCTGTACCAAAAGTTTCAATCATGCTTGTCATACTTTCTTTACAAGCAAGAGTTGAGCGACCATTTACTTTGATTGCACATGTTCCACAGATTCCATGACGACAAGAACGACGGTAAGAAAAACTTCCATCGTGATCCCATTTAATTCTGTTTAAAACATCTAAAACAACTTCTTCTGAAGTTACTTCCATGTCATAGTTTTCATAGTATGGAAGATAATCTTCATCTGCATTAAAACGAAATACTTTGAAGTTTACTTTTTGTGTAGTAATTGTATGTGTACTCATAAGTTTATTCTCCCTTTACCTAGTATGTTCTAGCTTTAAGCTCATGTTTGCCAAGAACGACATCCATATACTCAAGTGAAATCTCACCTTTGTCATCCATATAAGCCATCGTATGCTTTAGGAACTCTTCATCATTACGCGTGTCGAAATCTTCTCTAAAATGCGCACCACGACTTTCATTTCTAGCTACCGCACTCTCAACAATAAAGAGTGAGTAATCAAGCATATGACCAAACTCTATAGCTTCTTGAAGTTCAGTATTAAATACAGTTGATTTGTCTTTGATTCTAATATTTCTATATTTTTTACGAAGTTGTTTAATCGTTTTAATAGCAATATCTAAAGTTTTTTTACTTCTAAAAGCACCAGCATTCGCTGTCATACATTGTTGTAACTCTTCTCATAGTACTGGAACTTTTTCTTTTCCATTGTTAGCAATAACAAAATCAATTTCAGCTAAAGCAGTATCTGCATCAGATTGTTCTGCTTTACGAAGTTCAATATTATCAATATCGCTAACCATTGTTTTACCAACAAATCTACCAAAAAGTAAGGCTTCAAGAACCGAGTTTGCACCAAGACGGTTTGCACCATGAACAGAAACACAAGAACACTCACCAGCAGCATAAAAACCTTCGATGAATTCTGTGTTATTTTTTCTAGCACGTCCAGCAATATCAACAGGAATCCCACCCATAGAGTAGTGCGCAGTTGCTGAGATTAAGATAGGTTCTTTAATCATGTCTAAACCTAAGAATGTAATAGCAAGTTCACGTAATTCAGGGAGTTTTTCCATAATGAGATCTTTTCCTAGATGTGTAACATCGATAAATACAGCATCTTTTCTTGGTCCAACACCACGACCTTCACGGATTTCATTTAAAATAGCACGAGCAACAACATCACGAGATGCAAGTTCCATAGCATTTGGAGCATATTTGTCCATGAATCTTTCGCCCTTAGAATTAAGAAGACGTCCACCTTCACCACGCGCAGCTTCAGAGATTAAAACACCATTTCCTGAAAGTCCAGATGGATGAAATTGTACAAATTCCATATCTTCTAAAGGAAGACCATGACGGGCAACAATAGAAAGACCATCACCTGTATTTGCATGTGCATTTGAGTTAATCTTATAAGAACGTGCATATCCACCAGTTGCGAACATTACTGATTTTGCATTAAAGATAACGGTTTGCATATCTCTAATATTAAAAGCAACAACACCAGATACTTTTCCATCTTTGTAGATAATATCAGCTGCATACCACTCATCCCAAAACTTAACACCAGCACGGTGTGCTTGTTCATAAATAGTTTGAAGTAATGTTAAACCTGTTCTATCTTTTGCATAACAAGCTCTTGGAGAAGATTGACCACCAAAAGGTCTTTGCGCAATCTTTCCATCTGGTGTTCTACTAAAAGCAGCACCCATTCTTTCTACCCATCTGATAGTTTCAGGAGCTTTTTGACACATAAACTCAACAGCATCTTGGTCAGCTAAATAATCACTTCCCTTTACTGTATCAAACTCGTGAAGCTCTACACTATCTTCATCACTAAAAGCGGCATTTATACCACCTTGAGCAGCTCCAGAGTGACTTCTTAGTGGATGTAATTTTGTAATTACAGCAACTTTTTTGCCTGCTTTTTGCAATTCTCTTGCTGCCGCACATCCTGCAAGACCTGCACCAACAACTATCGCATCGTAAGTATAAATTGGAATACTCATCAACCCATCCTTCATAGAAATTAAATAATGCTGATTATATCGTTAATATTCTTTGGCAAAGTTAAATGTTGCTTATGTTTTGTGGAAGTTTTTTGATGTTACTAATTGGTACATATAAAGGTGCTGTAGAGGGCACTTTTATATTTTTTTTGGTAATTCTTTCGTTTGAAGTATTTTGTTCGATCCAGTTTGTTTTGCATTTTCCAATAGTTCTTTACACTTTCCAAGTGCTTCTTCAAGGGGAGAATTTTTTGGTTTAATAATTATTGCTCCAGTAACTGTAATAGTTACATTTATCTTATCTACAGATGAAACTTTAATTTCAGAGATACTTTGACGAATAATATCGATATCTTTAAAAAGTTGTTCTTTTGAAGGTCGTGAAAAAATAAGAGTAAATTGATTGTAGTCAGTTCGTGCAATAATATCTGAATTGAGTTCGTGTAAAGATATTGTATATGCTACTTTTTTCAGAATTTCTTGCGTGAATTCTTGAGAAAAAGTTCTTTTTGATTTTGAAAAATTGTCTATTTCTAAGATAGATATAGCCGTGAAATTATTGTCTTTTAAAACTTTTCTCTCAGCAAAAGAATGAATCAT
>JAFLJZ010000256.1 GCA_022712775.1 Sulfurimonas sp. | reverse complement strand
TTCTTCTTTTTTATTTATTTGTGAATACACAACAAATCCAGCGATTGAAATAAGTAATAAACCAAGTGCTATAAAGAGGTAGTACTCACTCATATCATCTTCTATTTCTGCTTTATCTTGAGTCATTTTTAAAGCCTGTGCCTCTTCAAGTCTTTTCGTTTGAAGTGCCAAAAGTCTTTCTTTTTCTACTTTCTCTTCTATAAGACGAGCTTCTCTTTGTTCTTGAAGCTCTTGTAATCTTTCTTTTTCAAGTCTCTCTAGTGCTAAAGCTTCAAGTCTTTCTTCTTCAATTATCTCTTCTTCTTTAGCATTAGCATTTTCTTCTTGTGCTTTATGCTCTATTGCTGCTAAAGATTCTATATCTTGTATATTTTGAGTTGGATACGTTAAAACAAAAGCATCTGTATAGTAT
The DNA here is from genome assembly GCA_022712775.1 of Sulfurimonas sp. The sequence goes on along the minus strand of JAFLJZ010000256.1, from coordinate 6,403 downwards.
GTTTTAAATATCTTTAAGGTTCTAAGTAACTCAGTATATGATCCTAATGCATTTACAGAAACCACTGTATACCCACTTATTTTTGTTGAAATAACTCGTAATGAATTTTTTTGCATTAGCTCTTGAAGATTTTCATCATTTTCTATCTGCTTTGTAACAGTTTTCACTGCTCCTATACCATTACTTTGGACAGAATAACTTCCAAGAATGATTTGTTTTTGTGCTGAAAAAAGTATACTTGAGAATAGAATAACTATAACTAGTAATTTCATTGTAACTCCTTTGATAGGATTATATCCTAATTTGTAAACAATCTGCACTATCCCATTTTGACCAAATTTTGACTAATTCTTTTTGTACTATTTCTGCATAGAGTATAAAAAATAATTACATATTAACACGACAAATGGGGTACAAATGATTAATTCAATGCTAAAAAATATAGATGCTACTGTAGATTCTGAGGATCCAGTCTTGTTATATAGTTTAGATGGTCATAAAATTTGGTGGATGGGTATAGAAGAAGAAACCGCATTTAGATGTAATATTTACCTTATTGAGGATAATGATGAATATATCCTTGTAGATCCAGGAAGTAGACTGTATCATCAAGAATTAAAAAAAAGAATTGCAACAATTGTAAACCCAGATAAAATATCTGCTCTAATCCTTTGTCACCAAGATCCAGACATAGCTTCTTCTATGGTTGATTGGATTGATATTAACAATGAAATCACCATCATAACTTCCGCAAGAACAAATGTTTTGCTCCCTTATTATGGTCGAAGTGGCTATAACTTTTATGACATATCCCAAGAAGGAAACTATGTATTTAAGAGTGGGAAAATTTTAAAATTTATTGAGGCACCTTTTTTACATTTTCCAGGAGCATTTACAACCTTAGACCTAAGTGCAAATATGTTATTTTCTGGAGATATATGGGCAGCACTAGACATTGAATGGAATCTCGTTGTTAAGGATTTTGAAAAACATAAACAAAATATGGATCTTTTTCATATAGATTATATGGCTTCAAATATTGCAGCACGAGGTTTTGTAAGAAATATAGAAAATGAAAATATACAAGCAATATTACCTCAACATGGTTCAATAATAAATTCAGACAATGTCTCTAATGCACTAGATTACTTAAGAAACTTACGCTGTGGTTTAGATATAGTATATGCAGATTTAAAGTAGTTATAAATGTCTTTAGAAAACAAAATAAAAGAGTTAGAGTTAGAGATAAAAAAGCTTAAAAGAAAAGAAAAACTATCAGAACAAGCGCTTCAACAAAACAGTGTTGTTAGCAAAAAATACAATGAAATTTTAGATACTTTAAAGCAAAAAGAACACTTTACTTCTACAATTATAGAATCAAATAAAAATGCAATAATCGCGATAAATGAACAACAAATTGTAACTATTTTTAATAAAAGTGCTGAAAATATGTTTGGTTTTTCTAAACATGAAATGCTCAATAAAGTTTCCTTGCATAATATCATTCCAGATTACCTAATAAAAAAATATAAAAAAGCATCTAAAGCTTTTATGAAAAGTAAAAAACTAGCAGGAACATCTACAAATATAGAACTTAAAGCAAAACATAAAGATGGCACTCTATTTCCCATTCGAATAGGATTTGGTATCGAGATTGAAGAAGATATGATTACTGTTATTGCTAATATTGAAAATATAACTATTGAAAAAGAAACGCAAAATAATTTAGAAAATATCAATATAATCCTAGAAGAAAAAGTCATGGAAAGAACCAAAGATTTAGAAGAGCAATATAAATATTTGCAAACTATAATCGATGGTGTACATGAACCCATAATGGTTATTGATGCTGATTACAATGTTACACTTAAAAATTATCCTGTAGAGATAAGAATAAATAAAAATTTTATTGCTGATTTAAATAATCCTAAATGTTATGAAGTATCACATCAACGCTCAAGTCCATGTGATAGTGCTGATCACCCTTGTCCCTTAAGAGATGTCTTAAATTCGAATCAACATACATCTGTAATCCACGCGCATTATGACGTAGATGGAAATAAAAATTATGTAGAATTATCAGCATCTCCATTATTTGATAAAGAGCAAAACTGCATTGGTATTATTGAATCTGCTCGGGACATCACGTCTCATCTCGAAGCCCAAGATGAGCTACGTGCTCAAAAAGACATATTGCATTATCAAGCAAATCATGATGCTCTTACTAAATTACCCAATAGAGTTCTTTTTAATGACAGGTTAACACAAGGAATATTGAAGGCAAAAAGAAAAAAAAGAAAACTCGCTTTATTATTTATTGATCTTGATCACTTTAAAGAAATCAATGACTCATTAGGTCATGCAGTTGGTGATGAAGTCTTAAAGATAATTGCGGAGAGGCTTAATACTACGATAAGAGAAGGAGATTCTTTAGCAAGGTTAGGAGGTGATGAATTCACAATTATTATAGAAAATTTAAAGAATGCACAGGGTACATCTATACTAGCACAAAAGATTATCGATACACTTCTTCAACCTATAATTATTAAAGAAAACATACTTTATATATCAAGTAGTATAGGTATTAGTATCTACCCTGATGATGGTACTTCCACGCAAGATCTTCTAAAATATGCTGATTCAGCTATGTATAAAGCAAAGAATGAGGGTAGAAATAATTTCCAATATTATAGTTCAGATATGACGCACCTGGCATTACAAAGAGTTACTATGGAATCAAACCTGAGAACATCCATAAAAAACAAAGATTTTGTAGTATATTATCAAGCACAAGTGGATGGTTCAAATGACACCCTAGTGGGTATGGAAGCATTAGTAAGATGGCAACACCCTAGCATGGGCTTAATTACACCAGATAGATTTATTCCACTTGCTGAGTCTACAGGACTTATAGTTGAACTTGATAGACTTGTAATGGAAATAGCAATGACACAAATATCCCAATGGTATAAACAAGGTCTCAACCCGGGAATTCTTGCAATGAATCTTGCGATTAAACAACTTCAACAAACAGATTTTGTCGCAATATTTAAAAACTTAATTAAAAAAACAGGATGTAAACCAGAATGGTTAGAACTTGAAGTAACAGAATCTCAAATCATGACAAACCCAGAAGATGCCATTAAAATATTAAATCAAATCAATAGCATAGGTGTTAAAATAGCTATAGACGATTTTGGAACAGGTTATTCATCACTTTCTTATCTTAAAAAATTACCTATTAGTAAACTCAAGATAGACAAATCATTTATAGATGATTTATCTACCAATGATGAAGATTCTGAAATTGTTAGAGCAATCATCGCTTTAGCTAAAAACTTACACTTAGATATTATTGCCGAAGGTGTTGAGACAAAAGAGCAAAAAGATTTTATCGTTGGACATGGTTGTAAAAATATTCAAGGATATTTTTACTCAAAACCTACTCAAGCAAATAAAATGAAAGACATACTTTTAAAAGGATTAAACTAGAATGTTATTTAACTATACAAACAATAATGATGAACAAAATATTTTACTCCTACAACAGTATCAAAAAGCAATTAACCATAGTGTAATCGTATCTAAAACAAATCTAAAAGGAATCATCACATATGCCAACGATGAATTTTGTAATATTTCAGGATATACACAAGATGAGTTGATTGGTAAGAACCATAATATTATAAGACATCCAGATAATTCAAAATCTTTCTTTAAAAATATATGGAATACTATAAAAAATGAAAAAAAAACATGGAAAGGAATGATTAGAAATAGAAGCAAAAACAATACTTCTTATTATGTTAAAACAACGATTATTCCTATTTTAGATAAGGATAATGAGATTATTGAATTTGTCGCCCTTCGAGATGATATTACTGATATTATGAATCCAAAACGCCAGCTTACTGATTTAATTAATTCTTCGGATGAGACAGTTCTTGCTTTACTTAAAATTGAAGGTTTTGATGATATTGAAAACTTTTATGGACAAAGGTTAACACAGCAAATTGAAGATAGTTTTGCGAATGATTTATTAAAACACTCACCTATAGACAGTATGTTTAAGAAAGTATATATCTTAGGAAATGGAGAATATGCCTTTGCTAAAAACTTAGAAGAATGTACAAACAGTATTGAGCAAGCTGTAGAAAAATTAAAAGACTTTCAAGAAACAATAGACAACGCACATATCAATATAGGTACTTTATCGTATGACATATCTATCATTATTAGTATCTCTTATGGAAAAAACTCATTTGAAAATGCTAAATATGGAATGAAAAAACTTTTAAAAACGAAACATAACTTCATTGTGTCAAATAACTTTGCAAAAAAAGAACATGACAATGCAAAGAAAAACATTAAAACCCTCAAAATGATTCAAAAAGCAGTTGATAATTTCCAAATCATATCTTACTTTCAACCGATTATAAATAATCAAACAAATAACATAGAAAAATATGAATCCTTAGTCAGACTCATTGATCAAAGTGAAAAGATTGTTTCTCCCTATGAATTTATAAATGTTTCAAAAAAAGGGAGATATTATTCAAAAATCACCTCTGTAGTTTTAGAAAATTCTTTTGCAGCACTCTCACATACAGATATGGATATTACTATTAATATTTCTATATTAGATATTGAAAAAGAATCTACACGAAAAAAACTTTTTACACTTTTATATAAACATGAAGAAGATGCTTCGAGAATAGTTTTTGAACTTTTAGAAGATGAAGAAGTAAAAGATTTCAATGTTATTAAGGAATTTATAGCAGAGGTAAAAAGCCTAGGTGTTAAGATAGCTATAGATGACTTTGGTGCTGGATATTCTAACTTTATCAGATTACTAGAATACCAACCTGATATCATAAAAATAGATGGTTCATTAATTAAAAATATTGAAGAGAACGAGCTATCATTATCCATTGTGAAAACAATTGTAACATTCGCAAAAAGCCAAAATATTAAAACAGTTGGAGAATATGTCACAAATAAAAATATATTTAATATTTTAAAAGACTTAGGTGTTGATTATTCACAAGGCTACTATTTTGGTAGACCAGAAGCATTATTAATAAAAAAAGAGCTCTCTAAAAAAATCATTCACATTATTCAAGATACAGCTCCTTTACTCACAACTCATACGTACACGATTACTTCAGTAATGTTTAAATTATTATTTGAAAAATTTCCTCAACTTGAAAGCTTATTTACATATACAAATAAAGAAGACTTTACAAGAATGGCTGAATCTATATCCATATTTGCTATAAATATCGATAAGCTTCATCTCTTAACCCCCGCACTTTTAGTAATTGCTAAAGCGCATGTAGAAGCTGATATAAAAAAAGAACATTATGTAATGATAGGAGCATGCTTTATCGAAGCTATTGAAGAGGTTTTCAAAGATACAATGACGCAGGAGTTTATCTATGCTTGGAAAGAAGCTTATAGATACCTTTCTAGTATATTAATAGAAATGGAAAATGCGTTAAGAGTAAAACATCTATCGAAATTCTAAATAAAAAGGGGAATAACCTTACTTAATATTGTTCTAGTATAATTTCTTTTAAAAAAAGGAAATAGTGTGAAAATAAATAAAAGCCTACTAACAAATTTCTTTGCAGTAATTTTAATTACTCTCTCTTTTGTACTTGAAAATGAATATACAACTCTTTTACTTTTTACAGGCTTATTTGCCCTCTCCGGTGCTGTAACAAATCAGCTTGCGATTCATATGCTTTTTGAAAAAGTTCCATTTCTTTATGGTTCAGGTGTGATTCCATCTCGTTTTGAAGCATTTAAAGAAGCAATTAAAAATCTTATGATGAGTGAATTTTTTACACGTGAACAACTTGAAAGCTTCTTTGAAAGTGAAGAGAAAAAAATTAACTTAGAACCTATTATCGAAGAAACTGATTTTTCCCCTGCTTTTGATGCTTTAAGTAAAACAGTTATGGAATCATCATTTGGAGGAATGCTTGGAATGTTTGGAGGGGAATCAGCACTTGACGCACTACGTGAACCTTTTTCATCAAAAATGAAATCTGCTGTTATTAAAATAGTAAACTCTGAATCTTTTAACACAACACTAACACAGCATATGCAAGGTTCATCTTTAAATGATGATATGCTTGAATCTATCGAAAATGTAATCGACACAAGACTAAATGAACTTACTCCTCAAATGGTAAAAGAGATAGTTCAAAAGCTAATCAAAGAACATCTTGACTGGTTAGTTGTTTGGGGTGGAGTTTTTGGTGGACTAATTGGACTGACTAGCTCTTTTATGTTCTAGTTCTATTTCCACCATTTTTAACTTATCATCGAGGGGATAAAGCTTCCTAACTTCTTTCACCTCTTGTATCGCACTATCTAAGTCTAAGTGTTTATCATT
>JAFLJZ010000071.1 GCA_022712775.1 Sulfurimonas sp. | reverse complement strand
TAAAGTTCCCCACCATTTTGTTGATGGTACTGTGTCATATCAAATGACATAATTTTATATTTTGGTAAATTTTCTGCAATAAGTTCAGCAAGGTATGTTTTACCAGTTGCAGGAGAACCTAGGAAAAGGTATGTTGCTTTAGGTGCAGCTTTATTTTCTGCAATATCATTTTTAATACTATTTGCAACAGTATTAATCACTTGATCTTGACCAAAAACTTCTTTTAAAAGTGCTGTTTTTATCTCTTTTGCAAACTCAATATTTGCATTAGTAGGCTTCACTGGTCTGGGTATCAAGTCATCATAGTTTCTTTCATATTTTTTAACTTGTGCTTTAACTAATTTTTCTGTTTCTGTCATATTTATGCCCCAAGATGTTGAGCAGTTTGTGCGTCCCATTTTCCAACATGTTGGATTATCCACGTTTTAAAATCTTTTTCTAAAAATCCACGTAGTTCTTTTGGACCCTTAAGTATTTCCCATCTTTTATGGAATTTTTTCAATTTTGTAAGCATCATATCATGGTCTGATTTATGTACTTTTAATGAGTGGTATTCACTTTGTTCCATCATCTCTTCTTCAACTTTAAAATGCGCTTCTACTTCAGCTAAAACAGTTTTAAAAAGTTCATCTATTTTATCTATATCTTTAGCAACAACTGCGTCATGAAACGCATTGATAAGTTCTAACTCATCCTCATGTAACATATTCATTACATCATTTGTGACTTTTTGTATTTCTCTGTCTTGAATTAGCATTGCTTCTCCATAAAATTAATGTTTAAAAAAGAGATTATATCTAGTAAAGTTTAAAGCCTAATCTTATACTATGACCTAATCTTATTATATATACTTTTTTTTATTAAGCGTAAATGAAATATTTTAAATATTTAAATACTATAAGAAACTAGTAATTAAATAAAAGGTATACTCTTTTTACAAAAACATATTTAAGGAAATAAAATGCTACTAGATAAAAAAGATATACAACAAGTTTCAAATGATGTAATGAATATGCTCCATGAAGAAGAGATAGATATTATTAATAATTTTCATGATGCTGTTATAGCAAAAGACCTGGATAAAATTGATGAACTGTTTGCAGTTGTTGAGTTTGATGTAGAGGATCACTTTAGCACTGAAGAAGATATGATGGAACAAAGTAACTTTTTTGCTATGGGCATACATAAGGCTGAGCATGATACTATGCGAGGAAAATTAAAAAAGACTAAAGAACTTTGGATAGCAAACAGAGACCCAAAAGAGGTAAAAAGTTTTTTAGAAGATGATTTTAAACATTGGATGCAATTACACGTTGCAAGATGGGATTCTGAAACTGCTATGCATATTGGTGACTCTTAATTTCTTCTTTTATAATTTGCTTGATAAGCTTTGAAATAGGGCTTTAAGTGAATTTATAATATTATTCCTTTATGAATAATATTATAAATATAAATTTTAAAGTAACCCCCTCACAAAAAGCAACTATAGATTTAAGAGTAACAGAAAATGGATTTGATGAAGTTTCTGCGTACCTAAAAGTTGTAGCACTCAAAACACAAACATTTAAGATTACATCTGAAGACGTATCAACGCAAGAAGCTTCTATAGAACTAGACTTTAAAGTAAGCCAAGAACAAAATAAAAAAATCGAAGAGAGCATGAAAGAAAGTGCTTGTGAAGACCTTACTACATACTTAAAATACGTTGCATTACACGGAGTTGTTACCTCAATAGTAGAAGTACGCTCAACTGGAAACCTAGATGCTATGCTCCAACGTATTGCCGATAGCCGTCCAAAATTAAAGGCGAACCCTCTTTTTAATTAATACAGAACATAAAAACTACAAAGGCAATACATATGACAATGGTAGAAGAATTAGCATTAGCAAAAGATGCAAGTACACCAACAAATATATTAGATAAATTAGCTCTAAGTGAAACTGAACCTATTCGACTAATGCTGACGAATAATCCAAGTATATCTACTAGTGCTTTAGAGATACTGAGTAAAGATGCAAATCCATTTATTCGTATGCGAGTTGCTGCACATATAAATGCATCATCTGAAACTTTAGATAACATGAGTAGAGATGAAAGTTATTATGTTAGAGAGTTTGTTTGTGAGCATCCAAATACATTAGTTAAAACATTGATTTTTTTAAGTAAAGATGGTGCAGTCGCTGCTTGGGTTGCAGGAAACCCAAACACTCCTATAGATATACTAAATACACTAAGTATGGATGAAGATGAAGATGTGAGAGTATCTGTTGCATTTAATGCTAATACGCCTATTAAAATGTTAATTAGATTAAGTAAAGATGAAAGTAAAGAGGTTCGAGTGTCTGTTGCAGTGAATCCAAATACACCAGCTGAAACATTAGATAAGCTTAGTAAAGACGTGAATGACGAGGTTCAAGAGGCTGTAAAAAAAGTTCAAGTATAAGAATTTAGATAATATCACAAAACAATGATAGAAAATGCAATATTTGGAACATTTTATGCTATTATCCATTAAATAAATACTTATTTGGAGAAACTCTTGAAGCCAAACAATAATCTTCTTAAGACTTATGACTTCACAGTATCTTCCTCTAATGAAATATTCTCTCTTCTTGAGAATCTTACACTTTTAAAGCAAAACCATATTGTCATACATATTACTTCAGCTTCACATGAAACAGATTTAAGTATAAACATACAGAATGAACTAAAGAATTCTCTTCCTCATGCTAAAACTTACTTACTAACAAATACTGATGAGAAGAATGTAAAACTTTGTGTATACACGCTCCAAAGCGAAGAACAAGCACAGGATTTTAATGATAAGATTTTAACAAAGCTTTATCAAGATAATACAACACACGAAAAAAGTATTATAGAGTACAGAAACAAGCTCTTTAACAGATACTTTGTGGACCATTTAACAAACTTACCTAACATGTACCAACTACGAAAAGATTTAGAATCAAATGAAGAGTACAGTCTTATTATCTGTAATATTGATAACCTTCAAATTATCAATAATTTTTATGGTTTCTTCATTAGTGACTATGTGATTGAAGAAATTGGACGCTACTTAAAAGAAAATATTCCATATCATAAAGTATATAGATTAACTGGAGATGAATTTGCTTTTGTTATTAACAAAAATATGTACTTTTATGACTTAAAAAATCACTTAACATTTCTTTATAATAATATTAAAGACATGTGTATTAATTACCAAAAAATAAAGATTTACATAGATATCACTCTTGCATCATCAGTTCATACAGATAATACAAATATTTTTTCTAAGGTCTCCATGGCCCTTCTTCATGCTAAACAAACAAATGCACCTATTTGGATTTATGAAGATAAAATGAATTTTGAATACGACTATGAAAGAAATATATATCTTTCAGAACTTATACGAGAAGCTGTTAACAACTCAAGAATCATCCCTTACTATCAAGCAATTGTAGACACAAAAACAAAAGAGATTAAAAAATATGAATGTTTAGCACGACTTATTGATCGAGATGGGAGAATTTTATCTCCGCTAGACTTCATTCCAATTACAAAAACGATAAAAAGTTATGCAAAAGTAACTAAACTTATCATAGAAAAATCATTTGAGGCATTTGAAAATATTGATTATGAATTTACAATTAATCTTGCGATTGAAGACATTATAAATCATGAGATTTTCACATTTATCATGACTACTCTTCGTACTTCAACGGTATCTAATAAAGTCACCTTTGAAATACTAGAATCGGATGCTATAGAAGATTTTAGAAAAGTTGGTAAATTTATTAAAGAAGTAAAAAGGTATGGAGCGAAAATAGCCATAGATGACTTTGGAGATGGGTATTCAAACTTTTCTTATCTTACTAAAATTAATGTAGACTTCTTAAAAATAGACGGTTCACTTATTAAAAATATTGATAAAGATAAAAATTCTTATTTAGTAGTGGAGAGTATAGTCAATTTTGCGAATAAACTAGGTATTGAGACTATAGCTGAGTTTGTTCACTCAAGTGATGTTATGGATAAAGTAAAAGAATTAGGTATACATTTCTCTCAAGGTTACTATATAGATAAACCTTCTTTATTTACACAGCCTAAAAATCAACTTTCGAAATAGGCAATGGTTTATCAATAAAAAATCCTTGTGAATAGTCTATTCCTAATTCTTTAACCTTATCCATTATTGTACTAGAGTGTACATATTCTGCAACTGTTTTTATATCAAATTTTCTAGCAAAATCAACGATACTCTCCACTACTAAATAAGAATTTTTATTTTTATCAATATCAGAGATTAATGAACCGTCTATTTTTAAAAAATCTACATCTATATTTGTTATATACGAAAAATTTGAATATCCACTTCCAAAGTCATCTATGGCTATTTTCGCTCCATACCTTTTTACTTCTTTAATAAATTTATCGACCTTATTAAAATCTTTTACTGCTTCTGATTCTAAGAGTTCAAAAGTTACTC
>JAFLJZ010000070.1 GCA_022712775.1 Sulfurimonas sp. | reverse complement strand
ATACATAGAAATTGATGAAGTTCGTGCTGTTTTACCAATGAAAAGCCGTATAAAAGGTGAAATATTTGATGTTGGTGACCACATTAAAGCTGTAGTTCGTCGTGTAAATATGGACAAAGAAAATGGTATTCAAATTGAACTTTCACGCACAAGCCCTAAATTTTTAGAAGAACTTTTAGCACTTGAAGTCCCTGAAATTTCAGATGGAACAGTTATCGTAGAAAAATCAGCTCGTATTCCTGGTGAGAGAGCAAAAATAGCCCTTATCTCAACACATCCTCAGGTAGATGCGGTTGGAGCAACAGTAGGTGTTAAAGGTGTTAGAATCAACGCTGTTAGTGAAGAACTTATTGGTGAAAATATCGACTGTATAGAGTACACTCATATTACTGAGCTTTTCATCTCTCGAACTATGAGTCCTGCTATCATCTCACACGTTGAAGTTGTTAAAAATGAAGCAGGCGAAAATGAAAAAGCGATTATCACACTTCCTGCTGATCAAAAGTCTAAGGCTATTGGTAAAAGTGGAATAAACATCCGTTTAGCTTCAATGCTAACAGGTCTCAACATTGAACTCGTTGAAACAGACAACACAACAAATGAAGAAACTGGTGAAATAGAAGAAGCTAAAGATGGTGTTGATGCACTCGAGGCATTATTTAACTAAAAACTATGAAGAAAGTTCTTTCTCGCTCCAGCTATCCTGAGGTGTAGCGTATAGTGTAATATCTTAGTATTCATTCCACCTTAGGAAAAGTGGAACGAGAATGGGCATCCCCTAGTAAAACTTGGGGACAAGGGGAAGGAAGAAAATGCTAAGCAGAGAAGTCACGCTTCTAACTTAACTTTACCAATCGCATAATTATGTACCAAGGCTTGAATTAAGTTTTGATACCCTATCCCAAGACCTTTTGCCTTAGCTTTTAAAATTGCTAAGTCACTTACTGAAAACCTTATAGTTGTTTGTCTTTTTTCTTGCAGAGATTTAGTGTATTTTGCACTCTCTTTATACATTTTTGTTTCATCATCATTTAATGGTTTATCTATCCATAAACCTGATTCTACACTTTCTAATAATTCTGATTCCTCATTATCAAGGACAAATTCTTTATTTTTCATCTTTTGTCTCCTTATACTCTTTATTTAATTTTCTACTTGGAATAATTGTTTTTAAGCATATCTCTTTATCATTTTCAACAAATGGAACATAGTATATATACTCTTTAAATTTAATTGTAAAAATTTCTTGATTTGGAAATTTTTCAGTGTTAGGATGTGCTTTCCTTCCTAAAATTTTCTCATTTTCTATTGCATCAAGAAGTTCTTCAAAATCAACACCTCTTTGTAGTTTTAAGAGTTGGTTTTTTTCTTCATTCCACACTATTCTCTTTTTATTCATAAATATATCTTAACATATTGTAGATGTCTTGTCAATACGTTTTTTTATCCTCTTTTCATATATGGATTTAACTTTAGTAGAATTAAATCCGCAATCATATTTCCAAGTAAAGTTAAAAATGATGTAATCATTAAAGTTCCCATGATGATTGGGTAATCCCTTGAAAGAGCAGACATAAAGAATAACTGTCCCATTCCCTCGATTCCGAAGATAGATTCTAGAATCACACTACCGCCTATTAAACCTGGTAAGGATAAGCCTAAAAGTGTCACGATAGGTGGTAGTAAATTTGGTAAGATGTAGAATCGTAAAAGTTTATCTTTGTCTAAACCTCGTGAAAGTGCAAAATAATAATAATCACTTTTTAAAATCTCTAGGGTTAAAGAACGAACATAAATTATCATACTCCCTATCCCTACAAATATCATAACTCCAACAGGTAAAGCTAAGTGCCATGCCATGTCTGTATAGTACGCTACACCCACCTTTTCTTCTATAGAATGTAACCCCGCGATAGGAAATAAATCTAGATTTACACTAAAGAAAATAATAAAAAGAAGCGCTAAATAAAATGAGGGCATAGAAAACGAAACTAAGGAGATTTGACGGATAATATAGTCTGTTTTTTTCTCATAATTGAGCGCTGCCTTAACTCCAAGATATAAAGAGATACTAAATACGCACAAGAGTGCTGTTATATTCATAATGAGTGTAACTGGAAGTCGTTTAAGGATTTCAGTACTTACATCTTGACCCGATACAAAAGAGATTCCAAAGTTAAGCGTTGAAATATTTTTCACCCAGTCTACATACTGCATAAAAAGAGATTTATCTAAACCATATACAGCTTTAAGTTGTTCTATCGCTTCTTTTGTCATGTTGGGATTTAACTCACCTGCTCCAAAAAAACTATTTGGTGCGGAATGAATTGCTAAAAATGAAATAATTGAAATAACAAGAAGCATAAAGATTAAATAAAAAAGTTTTTTTAGGAGTGTTATCATAGAGTGATTATAACGAAATATGAAGAAGTTTTTCAATCTCCCTAACAAAACAGGAAAAGAGAGATTGAAAAGTTTTTTTGTAAAAGTTAGACTAGAATGAAGTACCTATTGTAATTACTAGGTTATCTTCTTTTCCATCATTATCGTGTCCACCAGTTGCACTATCATAGTCCATACCAGTATATGCTAGAGTAAAATCAAATTTACCAAAAGATTTTGAAGCACCAATAGAATAATAATCACCAAAATTATTAGTAGTATTATTTTGTGTTCCAGCATCATCATACTCACCATATGTAGCATCTAAAGAGATGTCCATTGGTAAAGGAGCAGAAACACCTAATTCAAAACCATCACCTGGTTCCCAACCGTTAGCTGCGTCGTTTGGTCCATCATTTGTATCGATACCAACATAATATTTTGCACTTATCGCTACTACTTTAAAGTCATATCCTAATGTTAATGCAGCTTCACCAAAGTTTAATGCATCTGTATCACCTGGGTAAGTATATTGAGTATAGTTAACATCATAAGAAAAATCATTAATTGAATTTCCATAACCTATATATAAATCAGTTTCGATAGACGTTTCAGTATTATCAAAATCTACATTTGAAGCCCAAACTCCAATATAAGCACCTTTATATGAAGCATCAAATCCACCTTGAATAGCCATGCTATTGTCTGATTGAGTCATACCTCTCCAAACATAGTTACTTGTCATTGCTACATTTGCACTTAACTCTACATCAGATGCAAAATCTGCAGATAAAGTTGTTGTTCCTGCTAGTAAAGCTGCTACTAGACTTAATTTAATTTTGTTCATTAAATTTCCTTAATATTTATTTATAGAGGAAGTATAACTGTATTAGGAGAAAGGATAGACAGTTTAGTGATTAATTTTTAATCACTATTTTAAAAAGTATTATTTAATTGTCCTGCGCATATTGAATCATTGTACAAAAGTGTTCAGCATACAATGCTGCACTTCCAACTAAAATTCCATCTACATTAAGAAGAGAGAGAACTTCTTTAGCATTTGTAACTTTAACACTTCCACCATATAAAAGTGGAGCAATTGATTTTTCTTTTAAGTCTGTATGAATTTCTTGTATATCTTCAAGCGTAGGAGTTAAACCTGTTCCTATCGCCCAGACAGGTTCATAAGCAATAATCAAGTTTTCATAAGAGGTATCAATACCCTCGTATTGCGTAGAGATATAGTCCATCATCTCTTTAGTACCCGCTTCTCTTTTTTCTAATGGTTCACCTACACAATACACAATTTTAAAACCTAAATCTTTATAATAGTTGAATTTTTTGACCAACTCTTTTTGTGTTTCGCCTAAAACATGACGGCGTTCACTGTGTCCTATAAGTATTGTTTTAATACCAAACTCATTAAGGTGGTCTAGTCCTATCTCACCTGTGTAAGCTCCATTTTGTGTAGCATAAGCATTTTGTGCACCGATAATAATCTCTCCATCATGTGCATTTAAACTCGATGTTGCAGGAAAAACTAATACTTCTTGCGTTATATCATTAGATTTAACATAAGTCTCTAGTTCATTAACATATTCATTTGTTTGTTTTCTAGTTAAATTAGTTTTTAAATTCGCTGCTATTATCATAGATTAATTTCCTTGATTTTATTTAACAATTAAAGGTGCTACGCCTGGAAGTATTTTACCTTCAAGCAGTTCTAAAGATGCACCACCACCTGTAGAGATAAAACTCATCTCTTCATCTAAACCAATACGCTGAACTAAGTCAGCAGTATCACCACCACCAACTACGGTTGTTGCATAAGAATCTGCTACGAAGTGAGCTATTTTAGATGAACCACGAGCAAATTTATCCATCTCATAAACACCCATTGGTCCATTCCATAAAACAGTTTGAACATCATTGAGACCCTCACGATAAAGTCTTACAGTAGCTGGTCCAATATCTAAACCCATCCAGTTGTCTGGAATCTCTTGAGCTGTCACTATTTTACTTACAGCATCTTCAGAAAATTTTTCAGCTGCAATAATATCAACTGGCAGGTAAAATTTTACTCCAAGTTCTCTAGCCTTATCCATCACTTTTTGAGCATCATCTAATAAGTCATCCTCAACTAATGATGCTCCAATGTTATAACCCATCTGTTTTAAGAATGTAAATGCCATTCCCCCACCAATGAAAATTTTATCTACTCTTGGAAGAAGATTTGTAAGTGCTTCTAATTTTCCTGAAACCTTTGAACCACCAACAATAGCTGCAAAAGGACGTGTTGGATTACTCATGAGCTTACCAAAAAATTCCACTTCTCTTTGAAGTAAAAAACCAGCAGCCTTATGCTCTACGCTAAAGAGTTCTGTGATTCCAGCAATAGAAGCATGTGCGCGGTGTGAAACACCAAAAGCATCATTTATAAATATATCTGCCATATCTGCGAGTTGCTTAGAAAAAATAGGATCATTTTCTGTCTCACCAGCTTCATAACGTAGGTTTTCTAAAAGTAATACTTCAGTTGGTTTAAGTGCATTTACTTTTGTAATCGCATCTTCACCCACAACATCGGATGCTAAAACAACATCTCTTTTTAAAAGTTGGTGTAATCTTCTTGCAACTGGCATAAGTGTGTACTTCTCATTTATCTCACCCTTTGGACGACCTAAATGTGAAGCAAGAATCACAGCACAATCTTGGTCTAAACAAAAGTTAATTGTTGTAAGTGCAGAACGGATTCTTCTGTCATCTGAAATATTTCCAAACTCATCCATAGGTACATTAAAGTCACAGCGGATAAATACTTTTTTATTTGCTAAATCTAGTTTTTTTATGCTTAAAAGTTCCATTGTCAGCCTATTTACTAATGTGAATTGCCATGTCAATTAAACGCATTGAATAGCCCCACTCATTGTCATACCATGCCATTATCTTAATCATGTCTCCACCGATAACCTGTGTTAAATCTTCAGCGACAATAGAACTATACTCACAACCAACGAAATCTTGAGAAACTCGCATCTCTTTATCCATAAGTAAAAGACCTTTTAATCTTCCATCCGCAGCCTCGTTAAATACACGCGTAACTTCTTCTCTAGTTGTTTCACGCTTCACAACAACATTTAAATCAACCATAGAAACATCAGGTGTTGGAACACGGACTGACTGACCATGTAAACGGCCTTTAAGTTGTGGCATTACTAAAGAAATCGCCTTTGCTGCTCCTGTTGTAGTTGGAATCATATTGATCGCACCTGCACGTGCTCTGCGTTTATCTTTTGAATGTTTTACATCTAAGATTTTTTGATCATTTGTATATGAATGAATTGTAGTCATAAGACCTTTTTCAATTCCAAAAGCATCATCTAAAACTTTTGCTACTGGACCTAAACAGTTTGTAGTACATGAAGCATTTGAAACTATTTTTTGTCCAGCATATAAGTGCTCATTTACACCCATTACAAAAGTATCTGTCTCCGTATCTTTTGAAGGAGCTGAAAATAAAACTTTTTCTACTCCGTTATCAATATGCACTTGTGCTGTTTCTTGTGTTAAAAAAACTCCAGTACACTCTAAAACCATGTCTGCACCACAGTCTGCAAATTTTAAATTTTTAGGATCACGATCTGAAAATACTCTAATATTTTGTCCATCAATTTTAATATTATGTTCATCAATTTGTTCTATTTCACTAGCAAATGTACCATGAACTGAATCATTTTTTAATAAGTAAAGCATCATATCCATACTAGCCATATCATTTATTGCTACAATCTCAACATCATCTCTAGAAGCTGCGATTCTAGCTACACAACGACCGATTCTACCAAATCCATTAATTGCTATTTTTACTGCCATACTATTTCCTATAATTATTTAATTGATTGATTCTAGCCAAAGTTTGGTTATAATTCGCTTTATACTAGGAATGAAATGAAGACTATTGCACTTTTTGGTGGTTCTTTTGACCCACCTCATATAGCTCATGAAACTATTGTTAAAGAAGCATTGAAGATAAAAGATGTAGACAAGGTCCTTGTTATGCCGACTTTTCTTAATCCTTTTAAATCTGATTTTTATGCTCCAGCTTCATTACGACTACAATGGCTTCAAAGGATTTTTAAATCTTTTGAAAATGTTGAAGTAAGTGACTTTGAGGTAGCGCAAAAAAAGAAGGTTCCGAGTATAGATACTGTCAATCATCTTTTAAAAAAATATGAGAAAATTTATCTAATCATCGGAGCAGATAATCTAAAAAC
>JAFLJZ010000069.1 GCA_022712775.1 Sulfurimonas sp. | reverse complement strand
CCAAAATGTTCAGAATCTATAGGTTGAATTTTTGATATATCTATAAAACTACCACAGGCAACAAGTGATTCTTTATTCGCACGTGCGACTTTTTTACCACATTCTATAGCTTTAAGTGTTGGACGACGACCTAAAAAACATACAAGTGCATTTACCACTAACAAACTCTTAGAATCTTCTATCACTTTTAAAATATTTTCATGTCCTGCTAAAACATTTTTGTGATTGACATCTTTTATATTTTGTTCTTGGGCAACAACTACTACTTTAGGGTTATGAAGCTTTATTTGTTCATTTAAAAGTTTTATATTTTTTCCGCACACTAAAACCTCAACTTGTATGTTGAATTTTTTAGCAACTTCGAGCGTATTTACACCTATAGAGCCTGTACAACCAAGAAGAATCATAAAGTTATACAAGACCTCTTAAAAGAACTAACATAACAATTCCAGCAAATAAATATCCATCAATTCTATCTAAGATTCCACCATGTCCAGGCAAAATATCTCCACTATCTTTTACACCAGCAACTCTCTTTAAATAACTCTCAAACAAATCACCAAAAATAGAACTAGCAGCTACAATAAGTGAGATAATAAAAGCTGTTCCTAAGTCAACAATTAGAAGACCTAAAAACATACCTACTGTTGTTGCAACTGCGATTCCACCAAAAACACCTTCAAGTGTCTTATTTGGACTTATTTCACAAAACTGTGTTTTTCCCATGCTTTTTCCAAAAATATACGCACCAACATCTGTAAGAGCGACGATACCTAGAAGCCATAATAAAGAAGATATACCGTGACTTTGATACATACTTAAAATAAAAAGCATACCAGCCGTTGGATAAATAAACGGAAGAAAGTTTCTCCATTCTAAGTCTTTGTTATATGCTATAGCTCCAGCATACGCTACACCACTAAGAATAAACAAGTCATCCCCATAAGGATAAACCCCAGCTACAAGCCAAATACCAATTCCATAAAGATAAAGTGATTCATCTTCAATTTTAAACAGCATAAGAGCTTCTTTAAAAGCTATAATATATACAGCACCCATAATTGCCCAAATTATAAAAAAATTATCTATTAAACCTATAAGAAGAACTGCTCCAAGTAAAGCAAATCCTGTAATAATTCTCTCTTTATTTTCTTCAAAAACTTCCATCATAAAAAAATCCTAAATATTTTAAATAAGATCATAATTATATCTAATTTTCTCTTTAAACCTTAATATCTAGCTTATAAATAGTCTCTGATTCTTCTTCATCTTTGTCTTCTTTTTCATTTCTCTGCGTTTCTCTATCTGCTTCATCTCTTTGATGTTCACGGTCTTCATCAACCTCATGATTTTCTTCAGCAGGACGAACTTCTAAAACTTTTTCATCTTTTTCATTTACAGTTGCTTGTGCTACCATATTTTGAAAATCTACGCGACTACTATGTGCATTTTGTACGGAGGCAACATTAGCTGTCATCTGGTTTACAAAAATTGCGTTTCCTATTGGTCCAATTGCCATCTTTTATGCCCTCCTCTTATTTATCGCGTATCAATCTCGATTGTTTTATACTTATTATACAACACATTTGCCCCGTGTTGAATCGTAACTTCTCTTCTAGGAGTATAATCGACCAAATACTTATCTTTTGAAATAGTTGTAAAATCAACACATAATCTCGCAGCACTCTCTATAATGTGCATTGGCAGATTTTGCTTATCAGTTGTAATGATAACATGGCATGAGGGTTGGTCTTTTAAATGAATCCAAATATCTCTCGCCTTCGCATTTTTAAGTACTTCTATATTACCTTTTTCATTCTTTCCAAGAGAGACTTTATAGCCTTCTATGAGAAAGGTTTCTATAGAATCATTTCTTTTTATCTTTTTACTTTGCTCTTTTTTTGGAAAAAGAAGTATTATTTTTGAAGATTCTCTTGCCTCTCGTACTGTATTTATAAAAAGTTCGCTATGTTTTATCTTTGATTCTAAAGAAGCCTTTTCTATGTAAAGGTTCTTTGCTCTTTGTTTTGCTTTTTTACTTTTTGTAAAGAGTGCATTTGACATCTGAGCAACAGTTACATAACTTTTATCTAAGATAATCTCAACTCTATTTCCCTCATAATCATTAAGATGCAAAACTTTTTCATATGGTTTAATTGTATGCATATTAGACAAAATCAGATTTCCAAAATGCTGTGATTCTTCTGCAACCTGAGCTAAAGACTGTTCATCATCAAGAGAATCATAAAGTTTTTGTAACTTTTTTAATTTTTTGTTTAATAGAGAGATTTTTTGTTTTTTTAACGATTCTAATTTTTGGCTTTGTTCTTTCTCATAGTTTGCATATAAAAAATTTTCTACATTTTCAAGCGGATAATCTTTTGCTTCAAAAGGGGGAGGAGGAACTTCTAATAATTTTTGTCCTGCACGAACCTCACGAAAAGATGAAAACAAGTCTACATGACGAAGTGCTTCAAGCACAATATTTTTCTCATCTAAAATGATTATATTTGTATACTTTCCAGTAAACTCAAACTGAATATACGTCGTTTCTTCTTTATATGCAGAGGCGATAGAAGTCTTTAAGCGTAAAATCTTATCCCCATTTAAAAGCTTGATACTTAAAAGATTTGCACGATTTAAACGCTTCGCTAAAACAACATCAAAAGGAGCATTATAAATTTTCGAGCGAGAGAATGTAGAACAACGAAACATACTCGAGTTTGAGCGTTGCATATTAAAATAAATTTCATCATTTTTATCGAATGCAACTTTTACTATAGTATCTGTTACTCTATAAATTGCAGAAATTTTACTAAATTTTTTCAAGTATTCTAGTATTTGTTTAAGATGTGAAAGTTTCATTTTTTACTCTTGGGAGAACCATTGTAGTTGCTCGCGTAATTCAACAACACGCCCAACTACAATTAATGCAGGGGTAGCTAAACCCTTTGCCTTTTGAGAAATATTTTCCAATGTCCCAACAACAACTTTTTGCTCTGGAGTTGTACCACGAGAAATAACAGCAACAGGGAAATCAGAAGGTTTACCTATCTCTATAAGTTTTTCACAAATCTTGGGAAGCTTACTTAGTCCCATCAAAAATACAAGCGTATCATCTGACTTAAAATCATTCCATGGAATCTGTGATTGGGGTTTATCTGGAGCTTCATGCCCAGTAACCACACGAAAAGAA
>JAFLJZ010000242.1 GCA_022712775.1 Sulfurimonas sp. | reverse complement strand
TTTACGGGGTATCCAAGGCAGACCCGTTTCCCGAACTCGGATACGGACAAACCGCACTGGTCAGCCTTGGTGATGATCCTCATGTGTTCGTCTCCAGAGACGTACAATTTTACCGCTGATTTATTGGTGGGCATGGCGTTTATTCTTTCGGAAATTGCTGATGTATGCAGCTTCCCTTGCAGCATCCAGCCGAATCTCCAAAGCACATGGCATACATGTTGCCCCAAGCTATCATAATGAGTTTTAATAAATCGGCCTTGGCTACCGTAGAGAAATCCTGAAATCCATTTTCTTCCCGGAGCCGATTTAAGATGAAGTCGTAAGTAATTTCCTCTCGTTCGTAGTACACAGTGAAGTCGAGCAAACCACGGAAAGGTTGAAGGTCTTCCTTTGAGCAGATCCCATCTGCAAAATTATTTTTCAAAACCTGCATTCCTGACCAAATATATTCCATGGCATGTTCATAGTTTGCTTTTGTGATTCCATCTAAACTCATCACTTGCATATATGCACACAACTCATTTTCAAGCTCGGAATACGAGATTTGTTCCATAAAGGCCCATGTTGCAAGAAAGCCTTTCAGTGCAAGCATTTTATCTTCTGGCACAAACGGAAGATGAAAGCGTGGAGTGCGAATGGGAGTTGATCGTGAAGTACGAGTGGCTTCCTGTTCCGGTTTAGTTGCGGCTGCTTTCAATTCAGCATAGCCCTTCCAAAGGGCAGCCTTGGCCGCTTTGCCGTGAAAGATATGACCAACCATGCCGAACCCGTTGGAAGTTAAACCATATGTTTTTATCCGAGGTCCATTATCCACAACATGGTATAATGGATAAAAATTCTCTTCACGAAAATCATCTGGCATATCCATATTTTCAATCTTGGTCATGACTTCGTCGTGGGATCGCCCCATCTCCAGCGCCAACCCCCAAGTCGAAATACCTATTTCTCCAAAGGGAAGAGTGGTTTTCATGCTAAAAAGTTCCAATCCTTTCTTTGATTTTTGGGGACTCACTCCATTCCGCAAGGCTTTTTCCATGGAGTTAAAAGCCTCAATATAGAGTTCTTTCCACTTCATAGCCCTCTTGCCAGTGAACCCCATGGCGAGGATCGTAAAGCCGTCACGAGTTATGTTGTAGGCGGGTTGTTCTCGGCCATAATTGTCGGAGTAAAAGATCTCCTCAAAATTGAGGAGCCGAAAATTTTCCGAGCACTCCAAACTTTCAATATCACGAAGTACATTGTCATGTCGTTTTCCAAAGTGTTCAGCCACCACTAAAGACGAGACAACTGGTTGATTGTTTTTGACTGCAAGTTCAATACTCTTTCCCATTACACTGTTTTTCTTTGTCTTTTTTACCATTTTTTTCCTTTGGGGCTGTCGTTATCCAACCGACTCAAACTTGAGTTGGTCTCCTTCTTGGGCGTTGAGCCAAAGGCGAATAAGCATACCACAGCTTTAGGGCTGTGGCAGGACGTGAAGTAGTCACACCGGAGGTGGGCCTACTTCACCTGTCCTGCCTTCGGACTCCATGACATAATGTGACACTCCATGCCCTAAATCAATGGGAGGACAAAAGAAGACAGAAGAAGACAAAAGGAAGAGGGGATATGGACAAGAAAAGACAATTTGACGCCAAGAGGAGGTGTTTTAGGACAAAGAAAGACAAAGAAGGGGAAGCGGATATTCACAGAGATGGGGGTCAAGTTCATGGGGCAGAAGTCTCTACTTTGCAATGGACCTATTATACGGGGACTTTACACGTTTTTCGGCTACGTCATTCTCAACACAGACCACCAAAACGCAGAGTGGGGATATTTCTCACTTAACGAGTTGAAAGAAGCCCATAGCGGACCACTCGTTGTGATTATCGACTGTTCCTGGGAAGTGAAGCGGTTTGGAGTTGTTCAAATTGGAGAGGGTTGACGAACACGCATAGCTCTATTGTGTGTCCTGAATGAAGTAAAATAAGCTAGGGCTTGGCTTAAGAGCAATGGAAAACTCTTTTGACGATGAGATTTTAGCAATTAACACTGCTTTGTTTACAGGTCGTTCAAGACTCCTTAGTGAATCCAAATCAAGCTTAGCTGTCGATATACATGTACTGAAAAGATCAGTCGTCTGTATCGACCGAAGACCATCATCATTTTCATAATTCCCAAGCATTTTATAGCCACTCTTCTCCAGCTGAAATTTTCTCTTTCTGTATAGAGATAGGTCTCCAATTTGGATAGAGGCAAAGATATTGCCAGAGACCAGTTGCTCTTCATTGTCGCTTTGGATTGTTACGATTGGAGAAAAGTGATGAACAGGTTTTTCACCGAATAAGAACACTTCAATCATGGAATCTAGAGGGGATGATTCGTCACGCATAGCCTGTAGTGCGCACTCGCCGAGTACTTGTGGAAGAGTCAACGGTAGAGGTACATAGATGGCTTTGTACTGCTTTTCTTCAAGCTCAATAGGGTAAGCCAGTGGCCTGAGTAATAACATGTCTTCATCAGAATAATTGATCTTCTCAAAAAACGGCTCTTGGATTCTATCATTAGCGGTGAATTTTCCATCAAAAACAAGTCTCAGGTCTGTCACACTGATTTTTCCTTTGGATTGGTTATTCAGAACAAGACGATACCAAGTTCCCAACTCTTGAACCCTCGGTAGTCCCTTTTCTGGTCTTATGACAGAATATACGAAGGAGTATTTATCTATAAAATGTCGATCAAATGTTAGTTCAAGCAGTTCAATTGTCTGCTTCTCTTGTGTTGTAGCAGTTGGCTTATACAAAAAAAGTGCTGTGACTATTACAAAAGTAGCTAACATCAAAAAAAGGACTGCGATTATGGCTGTTGATCGTCGTGTTAATCTTGAAGTTTTGAAGTCGAATTTGTTTTGAAACAGCATACAAAACACGAAAATGGCTAAGCCAGGAATACCAAATCTTGCAAACAGCGCTAAGGCATCAGAGTCAAGCAATTTGTATTCTCCATATTATGGCGCAATGCCCAAAGCTAGAACTCTATTGTATACAACCAAGTTCGTGCTGTCCCAATGGATGTTTCCTGAGAATAACATCTACTAAACGGAAAAAGGATACTCGTAGGGCAAGGTGAATCGCCAAGAATGTGATAGAGAACCATCCCAATTAGCTGAGCTTTAGTTGCGAGGGGCGACATGTAAAGGTTAGAAATTGTCCCAAGTGACTCAATTTTGGATTGAATCTCTTGGGCAGTCGCAAACGGGTCATTTGCAGGGGCAAGGATGGTTGAATTTTCATCTACAATTGATATCCCTATGGATTCATGAGCTTTATGCGCTCTCAGTACATTTTGTTGAAACATATCTGCTCTGAGCGAAGGGAAACCAAATAGTTGTATTTTTTTTGCATGATTTTTATTTTCCGCAATTCGCACAATGAGATCACTATCGTACCCAGAATTAACAAGAAGAAAGTCATTGCTTGTGTCTAACGAATGTTTTCCTTCGAACCCTCGAATTTGTCGTACGGTAAGATCAGTGCTTAGACAGAAATCTGTTTGTTCTCTTTTGCTGTAACTCTTGGGTTCCGTATAGATAATATCAATTTTTTTAAAACCCGTTTTGTGTAAATAGAGTATGAGAAAAGCGAGATAGGGCCTAATAAAGCCGGTTGAATCTATACAGATAGAGTCGTCCTGGGAAATATTAAATACTTTGAGTGCGTTAATTACATATTCGGCTTCATCCCATGAGTCTGAGGTATACGCTCCATCTGGAATTTCATCATTTTGATAGCCATATTCATTAAATACCATCAAATGTTTGTTGTCCGCGTTTACCATG
>JAFLJZ010000237.1 GCA_022712775.1 Sulfurimonas sp. | reverse complement strand
TTTTTAATCCGTATATGCTTATTTGGAGAGTTACTAACAATATTGATGCACAGAGAGATATATATACTTCTGGCTTAATGGTCGGGATTGATGGGACAAATAAAAATTCACTTGATGGGTATACGAGAGAGTGGCCAGATGATGTAGAATGTACTCCAAGTGTTATAGAATCTCTCAAAGAAAGAGGGATTTGGGATTTGGAGGATAGGTTACTTGATAAGTACCAATTATAATTAAAGCTTCGTATAATCAATAATTATGTACAATGAAGTATTAATATATTTGGAGTAGGTATGATAAAAAGTCTATTATTTGTATTGTTTTTAGTTTTACTTCCTCTTCATTCTAGTGTCTATAAAGGTCAAAAATATTTTAAAAAAAACTGTCTTTCTTGTCATGGAAAAGCACTCAAATTTGTAACAGAAAAAGAATATGATAAATGGAGAAAATACTTCAGTGAAAATGGTGATATACTTTATGATCTTCATGATGATTCTGATGAAGCAATAGATGCTATGAAGTATTTTAGAAGTGAAAAATATAGACGAAGTATCAAGCACTATAAAGACTTTTTTTTAGAATATGCTTCTGATACTGGAAATATCCCTGCCTGCGAGTAATTCTTTAAAGATTTTTTAGATAAAATACAAAACTTTTATAAAAAATAAATATAGCTCGTTCCCAAGTTAGCTCGTTCCCAAGTTTTACTTGGTAACGCATACAGCATGAACAACAAAAAGAACAAGTAAAAATAGATAAACAAATATTAATTCCCAAGCGAAGCGTGGGAACTAGAGATGAAATAAAATTAAGGAATATTCTTATGGATAAAATGTGGTCAGGTAGATTTTCTTCAAGTGCATCGTCATTACTCGATAAATTCAATGCTTCAATTATGTACGATAGAAAATTGTACAAAGAAGATATTGAAGGTTCATTAGCACACGCTGCAATGCTTACAAAACAAGGTATATTAAATACAGAGGAACTTCGCTCTATTACTGATGGACTAAATCAAGTAATAGGGGAGATAGAATCTGGAGAGTTTGAATGGAATATTGCAGATGAAGATTTACATATGGCAATTGAGAAACGTTTAACTGCAATTATCGGTGATGCTGGTAAAAAACTTCACACTGCAAGAAGTAGAAATGATCAAGTAGCTGTTGATTTTAGACGTTACGTGATTCGTAAAAATAGTGAGATTGTTAATCTACTTAAACTTTTAATGCAAGAAATTATTGTAGTAGCTGATAAACATACTGAGACTATGATTCCCGGTATGACACACCTCCAACATGCACAACCAATTAACTTTGCTTTTCATTTGGGTGCTTACCTTGCAATGTTTAAGCGTGATATCCAAAGATTTGAAAGTTCTGCAAAAAGAAATAATGTATCACCATTAGGTTGTGCAGCCTTAGCTGGAACTCCTCATCCCGTAGACCGTGATATGACAGCTCAGATTCTAGGCTTTGATTCTGTAAGTGTAAACTGTTTAGATACAGTTAGTGATAGAGATTTTGCATTAGAGATTTTATTTAATATATCAACTATGATGATGCATATTTCTCGTTTAAGTGAAGAACTTGTAATGTGGTCTTCATATGAATTTGGTTTTGTAGAACTTAGTGATGAATACTCTACAGGTTCTTCTATCATGCCTCAAAAGAAAAATCCTGATGTACCTGAACTTTTACGTGGAAAAACAGGTCGTGTTTATGGTTCACTCATGGGACTTTTAACGGTTATGAAAGGGCTTCCTTTAGCGTATAACAAAGATACACAAGAAGATAAAGAGGGTGTTTTTGATTCTGTTGAGACTGCTGAAATATCTTTGGAAATTTTAAAAGAAGCACTAAAAACTATGGAAGTTAAATCTCATAATATGGAATCTGCTTGTGCTGTCGGTCATTTATCTGCAACTGATTTAGCAGATTATTTAGTTGAAAAATGTGATATTCCATTTCGTGAAGCACATTTTATAACAGGTCGTGCTGTAGCTAAAGGTGAAGAGATAAATGTAGATTTATCTAAGATGGATTTCAAATACCTTAAAGAGATAGATGAGAGAATAAATGAAGATGTAATCGAGTATTTAGGTTTAAGACATTCCATGAATGCAAGAACATCAGCTGGTGGAACTGCAACAGAGAGAACAAAAGAACAACTAGAATATTTTAAAAAATATTTAAAGGATTAATAAAAATGAAAATCACTATTACACACAAAGATGGAATGAAATTTGAAGCTAAAACTCCTAAAAGTAGTTTTATAATTGACTGCCCTGTAATCTCTCCAATAGATTATTTTTTATCGGGAATTATTACTTGTAGTGCTACTGATATTATCTTGATGCCAAAAAATCAAGATAAAACTGTAACGGACTTAGTTGTTGATGGAGAAGTACAAAGAAATGGTGATCATCCATGTAAATTCAATACTTTACATCTAACATATAACTTTAACTCTGATGGAGATGATATGATGGCTTCAAGATGGGTTATGGCTTCGTTGGAGACATACTGCTCAACTATCAATACTATCCGCGATACAACAGCTATTTCGTATACTATTACGCATAATGGAACACTTATTAAAGAAAATGAAAAACTAATCTCTGGCGGCGGTTCAAATATAGATATGGGTACAATAGAATCCTGCCCAAGTTAAAAAAAATAACTGCATATTTCTGCGTTAATCTATTTTGTTATTTTAAACTTACAAATTCTTCTAACTTCTTCTAATTCCATGGCAATTTGTCATGGAATTGAACTTCCTTAATTTTTTTTCTTACAATAGTCCTAATTAATGAAAAGGATTTATTATGATTGAGATGACAAGTGTTTTGTTGGGAAGTTTAGTTTTGATGGTTATAGCATATGAGTTTACTTTTATATCAAAAAGAGAGTGGGGAGAAAACCAAAAAGGTTTTTTCTAAAAATGACCTGCTGGGTCAGAATCACTAAAGTGTCCCCATTTTAGTTTTGCACCACCGAGTATATGAAAATGTAAATGTCCAACTTCTTGACCACCATTTTCACCGATATTTGCAATAACTCTGTAACCGCTTTTATTTATTTTTGTTATTTGAGCGATTTCTTGTATAAAGGTAGTCATTCCTGACATAACATCAGGAGAAAGTTCATCAAAACTATCTACATGAATTTTCGGTATAGCTAAAATATGTATTGGTGCTTTTGGATTTATATCATGAAAAGCTAAAAAATTATCATTTTCAAGTATTATATTTGATGGTATTTCTTTGTTTATTATTTTACAAAACAGACACATATATTTCCTTTGTTTCTTAAGAGTATATCAATATTGTAGCATAGAAAAAGTAAGTGAAGCTGTATGTAATGAATATTTATATATAATCTAATTTAAAATTTCACAACTACTGGATGAATCGATTGAAAGAATGGTATGACAAAATTAAAGAAGCTGGCAGTGTAGAATCTCTTGAAGAGATTAGACTAGCAGTCTTTGGAAAAAAAGGTGTTCTAGCAGAAGAGTTTGCTAAGATGAAAACTGCTCCAAATGAAGAAAAAGCACAAATAGCAAAAGATTTAAACACACATAAGTCTTCTCTTATGAATGCGTTTACTTCTAAAAAAATTACACTACAAACCTTAGAACTTCAAGCACACATGAAAGCTGAAGCTATAGATGTTTCTTTATTTAGTACTTCAAGTCAGGCAGGTGCTTTGCACCCCGTGATGGAAACTATGGATAAAATAGTTGAATATTTTTCTTCTATGAACTTTGCTGTTAAAACAGGTGGAATGATAGAAGATGACTTTAATAACTTTGAAGCATTAAATCTTCCTAAATACCATCCAGCAAGAGATATGCAAGATACTTTTTACTTTAAAGATGAGATGCTTTTACGTACACATACTTCTCCTGTTCAGATTAGAACTATGATGCACACACAACCACCAATCCGTATGATAGCTCCAGGTGCTGTATTTAGAAGAGATTATGATTTAACACATACTCCAATGTTTCACCAAGTTGAAGGCCTTTTAGTAGATAAAGAGGGTGAAGTTTCTTTTGCGAATTTAAAATATATCTTAGAAGATTTTTTAAAGTATATGTTTGGCGATATTGAAGTACGTTTTCGTCCATCATTCTTTCCTTTTACAGAACCTTCTGCTGAAGTAGATATCTCTTGTGTTTTTTGTTCAGCAAAAGGATGTCGTGTATGTTCTAAAACTGGTTGGTTAGAAGTACTTGGATGTGGAATCGTAGACCCAAATGTATTTAAAGCCGTAAAGTATAAAAATGTTAGTGGGTATGCTTTTGGTTTAGGTGTTGAGCGATTTGCAATGCTCATACATCAAATAGGTGATTTAAGATCACTTTTTGAGGGAGATATTAAGTTGTTGGAGCAGTTTCAATGATAGTAACAAGATCTTGGTTAAATGAGTGGATAAACTTAAATGATATTTCTACAGACTCGTTATGTAAAACTTTTAATTCTATAGGATTAGAAGTTGATAGTGTTGAGAGTTATAAGGTACCTAAAAAAATAGTATTTGGTAAAGTTTTAGAGTGTGAGAAACATCCTGATGCAGATAAACTTAATGTTTGTCAGGTAGATATTGGTTCAAGTATTCGTCAAATTGTCTGTGGTGCTTCAAATGTTAGAGTAGGTCTAGATGTTGCAGTTGCAACTATAGGTGCCCAGATGCCAGGTGGCTTAAAAATTAAACCAGTAAAACTTCGTGGTGTAGATTCTGAGGGTATGATTTGTTCTGCTAGTGAAATTGGTTTAGCGGACTTTCAGGCTGGAATCTTAGAGTTAGATAGCAGTGTGGGTGAGTATACTTTAGGTCAAGAAATTTGTGAAAACCCTATTTTTAGTGATGATATTATAGAAATAGAATTAACTGCAAATAGAGGAGACTGTCTTAGCATTAAAGGTGTCGCTCGTGATTTGAGTGCGGCTCTTGATAAGTCTATAAAGTTTCATACTGTTAATGATAATCAAAACAAAAAAGGTATAGGTCGACTTTTAAGTTTAACAAATGAAAAAGAGTTTGATGTAAATTTAAACTATAAAGTTCTTGAGCTGAAAAATTTGTCACTTCCTTTGGTAGTTAAGCTTCGTTTAGCACAAATCAATGAATCACGAGAGACAGATATTGAGAGTTTACTTCTTTATACTACACACAGTAATGGAGTTATTTTAAGAGCGTATAATTATGGTTTCTTTTGTGGTGAGAACGATATTATGGCTAAGGTTGAGCTTTGTGAAGATGACAATGGGTTTACTGCAATTCATGCTCAGCAAAAGGCTTCTATAGTAGGTGTAATTCAAGAAGATGCATCAAGAGTAACCTATGATGAAGGTACTGTTTTACTTGAAGCGAGTTATGTCCCTCCCGATACTATTTCTAAAAAAATGGCTGCTTCAAAGATAGAATCATGTCCTGTATTTTATAAAACATCACGAGGAAGTGAACCTGATTTATGTAGCGGATTGGCTGAATTTTTGACTATTTTAGAAAATAATTCAAAGTCTTCAACTTTTAGTGGAAGTATTGAATATGGTAAATCATACAACAATAGTATTATTAGTCTTACGAAAAAAGAGATAGATGATATTGTTGGGGCAGATATTCACAAGATTACAATAAGTAAAATTTTAAAAAATCTTGGTTTTGATATTACAAAGTCATCAGCAGATAATTTTGTTGTTGGAGTGCCACGTTACCGTCACGATATTGTAAATAAGCAAGATATTATTGAAGAAATTGTTCGTATGGTTGGAATAGATAATATTCCTTCAAAAGCTTTTGTATTTGCAGAAGAAAATAAGTTAGAAGATGATTATTTTGAGTATAAAAAAAGAAGTATCTTTAGACACCGTGCTGCCTCAAATGGATTTTTTGAAACTGTACACTTTGTATTTGATGATAAAAGAATATTACAAAAATATGATTTTCCTACAACGGATGAAAACTTAGAACTTTTAAACCCTATCGTAAATACACTTGATACTTTACGAAGTACCTTGATGACAGGACTTTTAAAGGCTGCATCTAACAATGTAAAATCAGGCAAAAGCCAAGTAAAACTTTTTGAAGTTGGTTCTATATTTAGTGCTATAAGAGAAGAAAGTCTAAAAATGGCTGTACTTTTCAGTGGTGATAAAGAGCAAGAAAGCCTTAAAAATGCAGGGAAACCAAAGAATATTGATTTTGCTGAATTTACACAAAAAATATCAAATATAATTGGTAAGTTTGACTTAGTTGAGGGAAGTACGACACACAAGCTTTCACATACTTATCAGTGTGCAAATATTATTCTTAATGGTGAAAATATTGGAGAATTATTTCGTGTACATCCTGATGTTGAAAAAGATTATGATTTAGAATCAACCTATCTTTGTGAAATTGATTTTTCTAAGTTAGTATGTGAGTTAAAAACTGTAAAAAAGAGTTCAAAATTTCAAGCTTCAAATAGAGATTTAAGTATTATCATACCTAAAGATATGAATTTTACTACATTAAAAGATGTCATAAATAAAAATGCAACAGCTGAATTAATTAATTTTTATCCAGTGGATAAATATAGTGATGAAAGTTTAGGTGAAATGGTCAGTTTATCAATCCGTTTTATACTCCAGTCAGATGAAAAAACATTAGAAGAAGAAGATATTACTTCAACAATGGATGCAATTTTAAATGCACTTCAAAAAGAGCTAGGAATTGGACTTCGTGAGTAGTGTCAAGGTTAGTAAGGCTAATAGTTTTTCATTAAACATATCGTCTATAGCTCCTGATAAGTCTATTTCACATCGTTCTGTTATGTTCGCAATGTTAGCAGATGGAGAGAGTGAAATAAGAAACTTTTTAAGAGCCGAAGATACTTTAAACTCTTTAGAGATTGTAAAAAACTTAGGTGCAAAAGTAAGTGATGATGGTGAAGTTATTAAAATATCATCAAATGGAATTAAAGAACCTTTTGAGATTTTAGACTGTGGAAATTCAGGAACAGGTATGCGACTTTTTTGTGGGCTTTTAAGTTCTGCAAATGGTCACTTTGTTTTAACTGGAGATAAATATCTTCGTTCACGCCCAATGAAGCGAGTAACACAGCCTTTACGTGAGATAGGTGCTGTTTTTGATGGAAGAGAAGATTCTAACCTTGCTCCATTGAGCATTCGTGGTTCATCTCTTAAAGCTTTTTCTTACGATTCTAAGATTGCTTCAGCGCAGGTAAAATCATGTATGATTCTAGCAGCGCTTAGAGCTGATGGGGAGTGTACATATACTGAACCAGAGCTTTCACGCGATCATACTGAGCGAATGTTAAAAGGGATGGGTGCAGGAATAGAAGTGGATGGTTTAAAAACGACTATCACACCAATGAAAGAACTTCTTTCACCTTTAAATATCCGTGTTCCAGCTGATCCTTCGTCTGCATTTTTCTTTGGGGTTGCTGCTGCGATTACTCCAAATGCTAGTATTGTTTTAGAGGGTATTACATTAAATGAAACTAGAATCGAAGCATTTAAAGCACTAGAGCGAATGGGTGCAGATATTACATATGAGATGACAGATAACAAGTATGAACCTATTGGAAATATTACAGTTAAACAAGCACCATTGAAAGCTATTACAGTAGATTCTAATATCTCATGGTTAATAGATGAACTTCCTGCTCTTTCTATCGCTTTTGCTTGCGCAGAGGGAACGAGTGTTGTAAAAAATGCAGAAGAACTTCGTGTAAAAGAGAGTGATAGAATCTCGACTGTAGTTGATGGACTAAACGCATGTGGAATAACGACTACAGAATATAAAGATGGATATACAGTAACTGGCGGAACGCTTAACTCTTCTACAGTAGATAGTGATGGTGACCATAGAATTGCAATGAGTTTTATTATTGCAGGTCTAAGATGTGGAATGGAAGTTACAGACTTAGACTGTATAAATACCTCTTTTCCTAACTTTTTTGAGTTACTTCAAAAAATCACAAAAGTAGAGATATTATGAAAATAGAACTAGCCGAAAATTATGGTTTTTGTTTTGGTGTAAAGCGTGCGATAAAAATTGCAGAAGAAAATGTCAATGCTTCTACATATGGTCCACTTATTCATAATTCTAAAGAGATTAATAGACTAGCAATTGATTTTAAAGTTGGTCTTAGTGAAGATATAAAAACTTTTAAAACTGGTGACACAGCAATAGTTAGAACACATGGTATAGAAAAAGATGAACTTAAAGCCTTACATGAGACAGGGGTTAAGGTTA
>JAFLJZ010000068.1 GCA_022712775.1 Sulfurimonas sp. | reverse complement strand
AAAATCCATCGCATGATGTATCTCTATTCCCAACCCAATATTAATTATCTTAATAAAATTTTCTTTTGAATAATTACCTAAATCATTTCTATAATCATTTTCAATAGTATCTAGTTTTGATATTAAACAAATAGCTTGATATGATTTATCTATCACACTTGTTTTATTCTTTGGGTGAGCTCTATAAAAATGTTGGTTTGGAGTTATTGCAATAATATTTTCTGGAATATCAGCTAGTTCTGGAAATTGTGATGATAAAAATATATGATGAGCTTGTGTAGCAGGATAAGCATCAAATCTATGTATTTCACTATTTTTATGAATTGCTTTTACAAATCGTTTTGTCTTTTCTATATGATATTTATAAGATTTTATATTATCAATATTTTCATTTACAAAGATGGTGTTAAATGTCTCTCGTGTCATAGATTTATCTTTTGTTATATCTCTCCAGTTTACTCGATTGTATAATAAATCATTATAATTTATTTCAGCTATATCACCTAACTTACTACCGAGTTTTTTATATTTAAAACATAAAGTATTTAATAGTGGATTAAAAATTCTAATAGGTTCAAGTTCTTTCTTGATTGGAGTGTTTTGTATAATAAAATCTACATATTGAGTTCTTAATTCATAAAGTACATTTTTATCTTGTATCTTAAAAAAATTATCGAAATATTTCCATATATTACTATCTTTTAAAACCTTTTCAAGATATATTGTTAGAAAATAATATGCATTTCTATCTCGTAGTGAGATATATTCAATAAAACCCTTTTCTATAATTTTATATTCGTTAGAGCGACCTTTCTTATTCTCACTTATTAATCCACTATAAGCTAACATTTTTAGTGGCTGTGAAAAAAACTTATCGTATTCATTGTCTGCTTTTTTTATTTCAGGCTTATTAAATATTTCGGTTACTAATTCATTTGAATACTCACAATATCTTACATCGTTAACACTAAAAAAGTTTTTTTCATCAATACAATGTAAAATACATTCACAAACAGCACTAAGAACATCTGGTTGAACTTTTTGGTCAAAAAATCTAGCATTACCTGTTTTTCTAACATCTAAATCAATAGTATTTAAATATATTTCTATTTTATTTTTCATAATATATTAGAGTGTTAATCCATGATTAAAATCACTAATATAGTTTACTGGTATTGTATTTCTTATAGATACAATATTTTGGGTGTCTCCCATTACAAAACTATGATTGGTCACAATATTCTGAATAAATTCGTTACAGTTAGTACGATGTTCTACCCCAGGTCTTCCTGCTGTTAATTTAAAATAACCAGGAATAGGAGGATTAGTAATTAAAAAGTGTATTCTACCTTCACTTCCCCATGCTCCCTGGTTCTCATTATTCTCCCAATGAATAGATGTTGTTCCATCAGTTTTTGCTAAAAATCCTAATGCTTGGTAGTATTCATTCTGATTAGAAAATTGAATTTGTGATGGATTGTTTTCTCCAAAATTTGCTTTGTACATTATTTGTCCTTTTGTTTAAGTTATTCTATTTATATTTCTTTTAATAATCCAAAAAATTGAACAGAATTATTATCAATATTTAATGATCTTGTTCCTCTATTTCTTGCAATTTTATAATATTCAGTAAATTCACTACTGCTGTAGTAATCTAAATGATTAGATGTGATTTTGATACCATTTTTAGCTTTTAAAAGTGCAACCGAACCATCTGTTATGGTATCTTTAGGTAAAAAAGTTGCTCTTGGATTATATGTCAAGTTTGGAACAAGCACTATGTCATTTTGATTTAAATATTTCGATACAACAAAACTATCTATTTCATTTATAAAACAATCATAATTATCTATATTCTTAATACTATTATTAGCTATATTTCTTGATTTTAAAACTCTTATATTTCCACTGCTTAAAGTGTGCTTTTTTGTAATTTGCCGATCTCTAAAACTGTCAAAAACATTTAGTTCCATTTTATTTACAATAGTATCAAAAAAACTATTCCTATAAATCAACCAATATGGAAAATTATTTGAAAATATATAACTCTTATCTTGATATATAATTGAATTTGTTATATAACTTTCTATTTTTATTTTTTCAAATTTTTCTTTATTATATGTATCTAATAAAAAACTAATAGTTTCAATTTTTACACCTTTAAAAGCCTTTTCACCATAATCTGTAATAGAATGTAAATTTTTATTTTCTAACATGACTCTAGTATGATTAAATTCTGGAGAATTAATTAAACTTTTTGGAATTATCAAAGATACATATTTAGAAATCTTTATTGATTTTTCAATAAAAAAAGAAAATAAATTATTTGTGTCTTTATTATTACAGTTTAATTTATATTGACTTAATAAAGCTTTATCATTTATTACTTTCCCATATGGAGGATTACCAACTATCAAATCATATTGGTATTTATTTTCCCATAGTAAAAAGTCGGCATGAATAAAGTTAATAATAAAATTTTTAGGTATTTTTGTTTTAGTCAATAATACTTGTAACGTGTCAAGTGAATTATTATCAATATCAATAATATCCAAAATAACATTTTCTATATCTTCATACTTTTTAAATAATAAAGGTAAAAAATTACCTATTCCAACTGATGGTTCAAGTATCCTTATAGTTTTTTTATTTTTAAATTTAGGTATTTTACTTATAACATTATAAACAATGTCTTCTCTAGTAAAATAAGCTTTAGTATCAGTTCTTTTTATATTTGAAAGCTCAGCAATATTGTAAAGAGTATTTAAATCATACTTATGATGATTACTAGTAATAAAATGTCTTAATATAGTTATATCTTGTAGGTTATGTTCTTGAATTATTTTATCTATTTGATTAATTGACAATGCTTTATGCTTTAAGGCTTTTTTTACATTATGAGCAATTTGTTCAAAAATCTTTGTTGGTACAGCTTCACCTATACAATGTCTTATATTTAATTCATTTTGTTTTAAGTATTTCTTTTTTTCTTCGTATGATAGAGTATTAAGAGAATTTAAATCTATATTTGACCATCTAAATTCAGATGGAATTGTCATCATTCTCATTAACTCTCTAATACTAAATACTCTATTATCAGATGGATGTATTGTGCTTTGACTGGCTAAAATATCATTTCTTGTATGAATACAAGGTGCTTCTCTATTCCAATACCATCTTGAGTATTTATCACCATTTTTATTTTTATTAAAAACTATTTTACCATCAACAACTTTATGAGGTATTCTTGTTGGCTCAATATTATCAAATGCAGATTGACCTTCTTTTATATTTTCTATCCAAGGTAACATTTTAATATCAAAATTTCTATATGAATGGTAAATATCATTTTCTGATATTTCACCCATGACTTTCAATGATGACAAATCACCAATTAATGCTTTTAATTTTTTTGCTTTTTGTTGTTTAGGAAAAAGTTGATAAGGGCTTATATTTACTAAATCTTTTCTAACTCCAATTACTAAAGTTCTTGTTCTACTTGATTGTGAACCGTATTCTTTAAAATTAACTACTTTTGATAAAATATTATAAGCACCTCCAAGATTGGATTCAATAGAATCTTCAATTGCTTTATTAATATTATCACTATCTGTACAAATTGTATTTAAAAATGCTCTTACATTTTCAAAAATAAAAAACTTTGGGTTTATCTTACTTACTATTTTTATAGATTCAACTACTAAAGAATTTCTTTTAATTTCATCATCATTTTTTTTGTGATTGGCTACTGACATCCCTTGACAAGGTGGTG
>JAFLJZ010000067.1 GCA_022712775.1 Sulfurimonas sp. | reverse complement strand
GGTTAAGACCAAGGTAACCAAGCTCAAATCTTACTTGATCATTTCCTTTTCCAGTTGCCCCATGAGATACAGCATCAGCACCCATTTTTTTAGCGATTTCAATTTGTTTTTTAGCGATAAGTGGTCTCGCGATTGAAGTACCTAAAAGATATTCACCCTCATAAATTGCATTTGCTCTAAACATAGGGAAAACATAATCTTTTACAAATTCTTCTTGAACATCTAAAATAAAAATATTTTCAGGTTTAATTCCGTTGTCAAGTGCTTTTTGACGAGCTGGTTCAACTTCTTCACCTTGACCTAAGTCTGCAGTAAATGTGATAACTTCTGCATTGTATTCATCTTGTAGCCATTTTAAAATGATGCTTGTATCAAGCCCACCAGAATAGGCAAGAACTACTTTTTTAACTTCTTTTTTCATATCAAAAACCCTAACGTGTAAATTAATTGACGCGAGTTTACTATAAAATATATTAAAAAATGGTTAGAGATGGAGGAAAGGAGTTGTGTAAAGTGTTACTAAAGGATATATGTAATCTTATCCCTTAGTATCAAAGAGTATTCCAGTTACTTCTTGCATTTTTGGAAGAAAGTCAGCTGCTTGCTCTGCAGGAAATCTTCTTAGCATTTTATTTGTATCAGATTCTATAACAGAAACAAAGAAAACATCTTGAGAATCAACACCAAACTTTAAGTTTGTGCTCATTGGTGCCATTGCATTATTTAATTGTTTTACTAATTCTTCTACTTGCTCTTTAGAATTAATCTTTGTATCAGTGCCTGAATTTTCTTTTTGTATTTCTTTGATTACATTTTCTTGTCTAGGTGCTTGTACTTGCTGTGCTACTTCTTGAGCTACTCTTCCCTGAGATTCACTTGTATTCATCTGTGATTGTTGTTGTCTTGCAACATTTGCTATGCCATCCATGACTTACTCCTTCATTAAAAGTTTATCTATTACACCACATATCGACTAGAAAGTTAATTACTTTAATAGAAATTTTATAATTTCTTATTTTATGTTACTCTATGCTTCTATGAATGGATATATAAAATTACTTAATAATGAACCAGTTTTGAAAAGATTATCTATGATTCAACTTATTGCATATTTTGGTGCATGGTTTAGTAATGTGGCTATATATACACTCTTACTCGATATGGAAGTATCTGCTGAAATTGTAGGCTTTGTCGCAATGCTTCATTTTATTGCAGGAGTTTTTCAAGCACCTTTTTCTGGTCCTATTATTGACACGATGAAACCAAAAAAGTTAATGTTGATTTTGATAGTAGTTGAGATTTTCGCAACATTTTTTTTAGTTTTTATAAATACTATTTCAGATTTAAGTTTTCTTTATTTTTTAATCTTTATAAAGATGGCAGCAGCTAGTTTTTACTTTACAACAGAGATGTCACTTCTACCTAAGATTCTTGATGGTAGTAAGCTTCAAAAGGCAAATGAACTTCACTCGATTATTTGGTCTCTATCCTATACTTTAGGAATGGCAATAAGTGGTTTCGTAGTCTATGCTTTAGGTGTCAAAGTCGCTTTTATTTTGGATGCTGTCATATTTGTTGTAGCGTTTGTTCTTTTATACAATTTAAAAATTGAAATTGAAGTTATAAAAAGCGATGATAATTTATTCCAAATGATGAAAGATACATTTAGATATTTAAAAAAATTCCCTCATGCCTTACATCTAATGTTGGTGCATGCTTTTGTAGGTTTAACTGCTTTTGATGCCTTGGTTGTTTTAATGGTAGATGAGTATTATGCTGGAGTGATAGCAACCTCTTTAGCGATTGGTTTACTTCATGCAAGTAGAGCCTTAGGTCTTGTGATTGGTCCTATACTGTTAGCTAACTGGATAAATAACAAGCGAATTATCTATATCTTTATCTTCCAAGCACTTGCGGTCTTATTTTGGTCTGTAATGATGCATAATTTTTACCTTTCACTTATCGCAAGTTTAATTGTAGGGCTTTTTACAACTACGCTTTGGTCGTATACGTATACACTTTTACAAAAAAATATAGAAGAAAAATATTATGGCAGAATCGTAGCCTATAACGATATGCTCTTTTTAGGAATGGCAGCTTTTACTTCTTTTATGATTGGTTATTTACGAGGAAATGATTTTTCGTTAGAATCTATAGCCGTAATAATGGCATGTGGATTTCTCTTTGGTGGTGTTTATTATGCCTGGGTTTTAAAGACACAAAATATTAAGGATGTAGCATGAGTTTAGCAATACTAGGTGGAATATTTTTAAATATAGGGGCATTCTTAACATATAAAGGAAGAATTTATCAAGCTGTTATCACATACTTATGTGCAGATGTTTGTTGGATGATTATGGCGTATCAAAAGGAAGATTATCTTGGGTTTGTATTTATAACTGTCGGAACCATCTATGCTTTTCTTGCATATTTGAAAATGAAAAACGGTGCAATGAATAAGACATTACATAAGGAAATAAATGATTTATAAATCAAAAGACGGAGATATTGACTTATCTAAAATAACACGGCTTTATCCTGCGGCAGTTATCGATATGTACGGTGAAGTTGCAGAGATGAGTTTAGAGTGGATGGAAGATAACGCGAACAAAGTGAAGTTAATTCATTATGTTTTAGTATTTGATTTTACTCCATTAAATGAAGAAGTTAAAAATAAACAAACTCTTACCT
The DNA here is from genome assembly GCA_022712775.1 of Sulfurimonas sp. The sequence continues at coordinate 201 of JAFLJZ010000067.1, read as the reverse complement.
ACGAGACAAGAGAAGAGCTAGTGCAAGCTATGACAGAGGTAGCACAATTTTTCGACAACTAATTAAGTAAGAGGGGGAATATAATTTCATAACTAATCTTACTTATTCCCCTTTTTACTTAATATTCTGATAAGCCTCTAGGTTTTAACTTCAATTTTATAAATAAGACTTATAATATAGGTATCTATATTATATGGGATA
>JAFLJZ010000066.1 GCA_022712775.1 Sulfurimonas sp. | reverse complement strand
AAATTAGGACTATGAAAGATAACGAAGCATTGTTTGTGTATGCGAATAAGAAGCCTTTAAAGATGAGGGTTAAGCCTTATTATAAAGACTTTAAATTTAATAGTTATTCAAAATTAGAGCCTTATAAAATTCAGAGTTTGAATGATGATGAAAAGATAGAATATGTTGATTTAGAGAATAATTTTTAATCTAATACATAATATGAAAAAGTATAAAGAAAGATTAGAATTACTTTATCCTGCTTATACTGAAAAGCAATTAGAAAAAATATTTGAATTGAGAATGAATTTTTGGAAATGATACATAGAGAATTTTGATTTATTTTATAAATCAGTAAACTAGTTTTAGTTTAATTTTTAACAAAAAAATTATGAAAGAAATAACAAAAATGGGTGCATTACTTATGCTTAAAGTGATAATCTATTACAGAAAATCAACAGATAGAGATGATAAACAAGCTAACTCTTTAGAACATCAATTAGAAAATTGCCGTAAGGTGGCAACTTCTAATAATTTTGAAATCTTAAAAGAAATATGAGAAAGTAAAAGTGCTAAAACAGAGTGAACAAGAGATTGATTTAATGAACTTATTAGACTATGTAAAACTTGAAAAATAGACTATATAATTATTGATGAACCTAAAAGATTATCAAGAAATAATATAGATACTTCAAGGGTTATAGATTTAATGGATAAACAAAAAATTAAATGAATACTTTGAACTTCAAGAGAATATAAATCTGATAATTCAAGAGATAAATTTTTACTACAACTAGATTTATCATTATCAAAAATGGATAATGAAGACAGAGCAAAAGATACTAAGGATAAAATGTTGTCTTGTATGACTAAAACAGGTAGATTTTTATGATTAGCACCGTTTTGATACAAAAATATCACTATTGCTAAAGGACATAAAGAAATAAGTATTGATAAAAAAGAAGGAAAGGTAGTTAAAGAGATATATGCTTTAAGGCTTGAAAATAAAGCTTATACCACTATTGCAGAAACTTTAAAGAAAAAATATAAAAATAAAGGTTTAAAATTACAATTTAATGCTAATAGAATACAGAAACTAGTACGCAACAAGTTTTATTATGGAGTGTTTACTTGGACTTGAAAAGAGTACATATGAACTCATAAACCTCTTATTACTAAAGAGACATATGATAAATCTAATAATATTTGAAAATGAGTACATGAAAAAATAGAAACCTTAGCTCAAAGTAATAAAGAAAGAGAACCTAGAAAATATTATTTAAAATGACTTGCAAAAGATATATCTTGAATAAGTTTGTCAGCTTATGTAAAAAAGTGAATAGTCTATTATTCTAATCAAGGAAGAAGTAGTGAAAAAGTATCTATAAATCAAAATTTAATATTTCAAAAAGCTTGAGAGATTATTAAAAAATTTGATTGAGAAAATGAAGTTATAAAAAGCATTAATAAAGATATGATTTTAGACTTAATTAAGCAAGAAAAATCAGATAAATGAAGTGAATTTGTAGACATTGATTCCCAAATAAAAAAGCTAAAATCAAAACAAGAAAAGTTATTAGATTTAAGACTTGAAGACAACATAAATAACGAGATATATTTATTCAAAAACAATAGTATTGAAAATGAAATAAAAGAGTTTTTGGAACAAAAAGAACATATGAAAAAAGATGATTTTGAAGAGAAGACCCTAATGATGTTAGAACTAGCAGGAAGCTTTTATAGAAGCTATTTTAAGTCAAATGAAGAATGAAAAACATATATAATTAAGAATCTAATGTTCGAACTTTCTGTAAGCACTAAAAAAGAGCTTCAAATAGCCGAAAGTGACTTATTTGAAAGCTCTAAAATGTTAACTTTATATAATGGGGTGCCAAATGGCTTTGATATCAGAACTTTTAAGTATCATTTATCAAAAATAGATTTAGAGGAAATGAAAGAATTTCATAAATTTATCAGAGAATGATTTGAATAATTTTAAAGCCCAATAAATCTTTAAAATTGCGTAAGACATTGTATTAATATGATTGAAAATGTCAAATTTAATTTAGAAGAAAGGTTATTTATATAGTGAACATTGTTCGTATGAATCTGAAGTATTTATTTTTAAAAGATAAACTTATCGGTATAATATAAAAAAATATTTTTTATTAACAGGAAACACAATGAATGAATTGACAATAAGTTTACAAAATTGTTATGGTATAAAGAAGCTTGATATAAAATTTGATTTTAGTCAAAAAAATACTTTTGCTATTTATGCTCCTAATGGAGCAATGAAAACATCTTTTGCAAAAACATTTAAAGACCTAAGTGAGAATAAAGAATCTCAGGATTTAGTTTTTCCTGAACGTGAAACAATAAGAAAAATTTATGATGAAACTAGTACTGATTTATTACCTGAAGATGTGTTTATGATTGAACCATATAATGGCGATTATAGTTCAGATAAATTATCTACCTTAGTTGTAAAAAAGGAACTAAAAGATAAGTATGATGATATATATAAAGATTTAGATAATGCAAGAGTTGATTTTATAAAAAAATTAAAAAAAGTTTCTCAAAGTACAGATTGTGAAAGTGAATTTATAGAAACTTTTAAAGAAAATGAAAAAGATACATTTTTTGAACTGTTAGCAAAAATTCTTCCTGAACTAAATGATGAAACAAAAATTGATTTTGATTTTAAATATAATGATATTTTTGATAGAAAAGGTAATGTTAAAAAGTTCTTAGATAAACATAAAGAGACTTTGGAGCTTTATATTACTAATTATGAATCATTACTTGCTGAATCAAGCTTTTTTAAAAAATCAGATAATACTTTCGGTACACAACAAGCAGGAGAAATATTAAAGTCTGTAAAAGATAATTCATTTTTTGATGCAGGGCATTCTTTACAGCTTAGTAATAATGATAAAATTGAATCTGCTGAAAATTTTATAGAATTAGTTAATGATGAAATTCAAAAAGTTATAAATGATGAAAAACTAAAAAAAGTATTTAATACTATTGATAAAGCTATAGGGGCTAATGTAGAATTAAGAGCCTTTAAAAAAGCTTTAGAAAACAATAATTTATTACTTGTTGCACTTCAAGATTATGATAATTTTAAACGAAAAATTTGGTTAAATTACTTTACTCAATTAAAAAGTGATGTTTCTGTTATAGTAGATTCTTATGATTTAAAAAAGAAAGAACTTGAAAAAATCATAAAAGAAGCTATTGATACAAAGACTGAATGGGAAGAAGCTACTAAAGAATTTAATGAAAGGTTTAAAGGAATCCCATTTAGATTAGAAATAGAAAATCAAGATGATGTAATATTAAAAACTAGTACACCTACTTTAATATTTATCTTTAAAGATTCTACAGATGAAAAGATTATAAAAAAAGAAGACTTATTAAATGTATTGAGTCAAGGAGAAAAAAGAGCCTTATATCTCTTAAATATTATATTTGAAATCAGAGCTAGAAAAAAGTTATCATCAAAAAGCTTATTTATTATTGATGATATTGCTGATTCATTTGACTATAAAAATAAGTATGCAATTATTGAGTATTTAAAAGATATTTCAAACGAGAGTAATTTTTATCAAATTATTCTA
>JAFLJZ010000228.1 GCA_022712775.1 Sulfurimonas sp. | reverse complement strand
AATGTGAGTATATTCCAAATCCTTTTATTGGCTCATACCAGTTTCACACAGAAGCAGATATAGCTACTACTAGAGAGGCTTTAGGATATAAGCCAAATTTTGAAATGGAAGATGGTATTAAGGCTTATGTTAGTGAGATTCAAAGGTTATATGAAGAGGAAGTAAAATAATGGAAGTCTTTAGAAATTCAAATCCTAAGATTCTCGTTGTTGGCGATTTAATGATTGATCATTATCTTTGGGGAAGTTGTGAGAGAATCTCTCCTGAAGCCCCAGTTCAAGTTGTGGATATAAATAAAGAAACTACAGTACTTGGTGGTGCTGGAAATGTCATTAATAATCTACGTGCATTAGGTGCTGAAGTAAGTGTAAGTAGTGTAATTGGAAATGACAGTATCGGAATCGAATTAAATGCGATGTTAAAAGAGATTGATGTAGATAGCTCAAATATTATTATTCAAGACGAAAGAAAAACTTCTAAAAAAAGTAGGGTAATCGCGAGTTCTCAACAAGTGATTCGATACGATAAAGAGAGTAAAGAAGATATAAGAGATGATTCTGTAAGTAAGATTCTTGATTCTCTTGTTGGTAACATTAAAAAATATGACATCATTATTTTGTCTGATTATGGAAAAGGTGTTCTTCGTGATGAGTTATGTCAGGGGATTATCTCACAAGCAAAAAATCATAATATTAAAGTTCTTGTTGATCCAAAGGGTAGTGACTTTTCAAAGTATAAAGGCTCATATCTTTTAACACCAAATAAAAAAGAAGCAATCTTAGCGACAAAGATAGATATAACTGATGATAAAAGTCTTGAAAAGGCACTGTTAAAATTAAAAAAAGAGTGTGATCTAGGGATTTCACTTATTACTCTCTCAGAAGATGGAATTGCTACGTATGACAAAAAACTTGAAGTGTTTCCAACTGTTGCTAAAGAAGTCTTTGATGTTACAGGTGCTGGTGATACTGTAATAGCCTCTATCGCCTTTTCGTTAGCTTGTAAAAAAAATCTAGCAGAAAGTGCAAAATTTTCTAATCTTGCGGCTGGAGTTGTTGTTGGAAAAATTGGTTCAGCAACTGTTACACTTGATGAGATAGAAGAGTATGAAGCATCTTTACATAAAAGTACATCAGATGCACACATAAAAAGTTTTGATGAAATATCATCTATAGTTGAGCGATGCTCAGGTACTGGTAAAAAAATAGTTTTTACAAATGGATGCTTTGACATTCTTCATGTTGGTCATGTGAAATATCTTCAGGTTGCAAAAAGCTTTGGAGATATTTTAATTGTAGGACTTAACTCTGACGCTTCTGTATCACGTTTAAAAGGACCAACGCGACCTGTAAATATAGCAGAAGATAGAGCCTATCTTTTAGCTGCACTTGAAGCAGTTGATTTTGTTGTTCCTTTTTCTGAGGATACGCCATTGGAACTTATTAAAATGATTACGCCTGATATTTTAGTAAAAGGTGGAGATTATGAAGGTAAGTCTGTAGTTGGAACTGAGTTTTCTGGAGAATTAAAACTTGTTGATTTTGTAGATGGTAAGAGTACTACAAGAACTATAGAAAAAATCAAGTTAGGAAGTTCTTGTTAGAATCCTAACTCCTGTATAGAATCAATAACTTCCTCCGCTGTAATGCTCGTCATACATTCATGATGTCCAAGCGGGCATTCTCTTTTCATACATGGTGAGCAATCCATCTCATGCCGTACTATTTTACTTTTTTCATTCATCCATTGAGATGTTTCACTATGTTTTGTTGGTCCAAAAATAGCTACTGTTGGTACTTGATAGGAAGCGGCTACATGCATCGGTCCACTGTCATTGGTGATAAACAATGAACATCCACCTATATTTTCACATAACTCTTTAATGTTTGTTTTGCCAGCTAAATTTGTATAGTTAGTAATATTTCTAGCTATAAGATTGTCTTCAATCTCCTTTGCCATTTCCACTTCATTTGGTCCACCAAAAATAATAATGTCAAATTTATCATTAAATGCAGAAGCAACTTGCGCAAATTTTTCAGGGTACCAGCGTTTTGCGTTTCCGTATGTTGCCCCTGCATTAATCCCTAGTGTAGGTTTAGTTAATTTATTAGGTTCTATGTAAAGTTTAAGTGAAGAGATATCGCCTTGATATAAATCTACATTTGTCATAGCAAGCTTTGCATACTGTAATGCTAAATGCTGTTTGTCTTTTATTTTTGGAGTGTGTGATAGTAAAAATATTGAATGCCATGAGCGTTTTGCAATGCATACAACGGTATTTGTGAATCGTAAGAGTAAAGATGAGTACATTTGATTTCTAAAAGTCACACATAAATCAAACTCACCAAGGGAGCGAGCAAGCTTATATGTAGCATAGAATCTTGAAGTTGCTTGTTTAGTTTCATCAACTACAGCTCTCTGACATAAGGGATGGTACTTTAGTGCTTCTATAGAAACAAAGCTACCTACAAATGTAAACTTGGCATGTGGATGGTATTTACTTAAAAGTTCAATAGAGGGAGTAGCCATAATAGCATCTCCTAGCCAGTTTGGTAAAATGATTAAAATACGCACTTCATTTCCTTATAGACAATTTATTTGTTTTGGTACTGCTTTGAGTATATAAATATATATTGGGGATGAACCAATTTGCAGTGTTTCATCTTTTATAAGTTCTCCATCACGAGAATAACATTCAAAAAAATCTTCATTTTTAAGTGTTGTCGGTTTGAGTGTCCAATGAATTTGTAATAATCTCTCACCAATTAAACACTGTAAAATATAATAACCTCTTTCTATATCAAGACGCAAAAATTGAGCATTTTTGAGATTCTTCACCATAAACTTATATGTTTGAAATGCTGGAGTGTATCTAATACCATTAATGTTGTCTACAAGACCATACCCTCGTGCAATAAGTTGGTGCCATGAGAGGGAATCTACTTGCTGTGATGCAAAACCAAAAAGATAATAGCGAAGCATGAAATCAGCATAACTTGTCTCATCAATGCATTCATGTTCACTCGTAGGTGCATATGGTGCAGTATGTAACAATGGATAGTTTGTTTCCGTAATATGAAGCTCATGTTTTGTTTTTTTACTTAACCAAACCATTGTACTCAACAGGGCTATTTTATCAGAAAGAGCAAAGCCTAGTTGCATATGCTCTGGTGCACCTCTTCTGTCTACATAAAGGAGTGATGATATTCCATCATATTTGTATTTGAAAAAATTAAAAAGTGTGTGAGCAGTGAAGTGGTATTCAAAGTCTATAACGCCACTTCCTATGAGTTTAAGTGATGGAAATTCTTTTTCTCTTAAGTCATAGGCTTTTTTGTAGAACTTATTATATTCGTTAACACTAAAAAATCCCCATTTACTTCTGTTAATAGTTGAACCAATTTCATACATATCTATAGAATCACCAAGTGTACTAAATAGTGTTCTTAAGTTTTTTTCAAAAAGTTCTAAATCTTCTACATTTTCTCTATCTTGCATGATTTTTAGCGTGACTTTTTTTTGTACTAATGATTCTAAAAATGTTTTTAGTTCATTTAAAGATTCCATCTCCCAAAGTTTCATGCGAATAAGTACTCGTTGAACATCAAGTTCTTCTATAAGTTTAAGACTAAGTTCTTTTTCTCTTTGAAAATCAATACCGATACAAAAAAAGTCTGATGAGCTGATTTGCTTTCTTCGTATAAAAGGCATAGCAACTAGAGCGATCGGTAAAACAATAAGGGATAAAATAAAGGTCTGAAAAAGTGAAAACCACTCTTTTTTTCTCATTTTTTTCTTAAAAATCTTATCTTTTAATAGTGCGGGTTGGTCGGAATAATTATCCCATGTAAATGGTGCTTTCATAAGGTGAATTATAGCCTATTTTATGTAAAATATCTTATTTTAAAGTAGGAAATAGATATGAATATTTTAGTTGTTCGTAATGATAAACTTGGTGATTTTATTACGGCACTTCCAGCGATGTATGTTCTTAAACAACATAATCCTAAGAATAAAATAATTGCACTTGTAGCACCTCTAAATAAATCTCTAGCAAAAGAGTGTGATTTTATTGATGAGGTGATTGTTGATGAAGGTCAGGGTATTTTTGCTCTGTCACAGTTAATAAGAAAATACAAGATAGATGCTTCAATAACACTTTTTTCAAATACTAGAATCGCACTAGCACAATTGTTAGCTGGAATCTCAAAAAGAATAGCACCTGCAACAAAAATAGCACAAATTTTTTATACGCATAGAATCAAACAAAGAAGAAGTCAGGTAAAAATGGCCGAGTTTGAGTATAACCTAGAACTCACGAAGGCTTTATATCGTGATGTTAACCTTGAGTATAAAAAACCCTTACTTAGCTTTGATGATTCTGCAAGTATTTATGATGTTTTTTGTGTAAATAATGACATAGATAAAGAGATAGTTGCTTTTCATGTTGGTTTTGGTGGATCTTCTGATGCGAATTGGAATCTGGATGAATACGAGGTTTTAATACGGACTGTTTTAAAAGTTAATAAATATCAAGTTGTTATGACCTTTGGTCCAGATGAAAAAGATTTATATGAAGCGATGCAAAAACGCTTTTTTGATACAAATATAGTTTTTTATCTTTCTTTGGATGGACTTGTTTACTTTGCAAAACTAGTAAGTAGATTCAAGCTTTTTGTAAGTACTTCAACGGGGACGTACCATATAGCTTCTTTGGTTGGGACTTCTACTATGACATTTTTTGGTGATTCTCTTTTTGCTAGTGCTGTGCGTTGGAAAAGTGTAGGAGCAGAAGAAAAACAAGAACATTTCATGATTCCACAAGATGTTCAAGCAAAGCAGAAGTTGTTTAATGAGGTAAAAGAAAAATTACTTAGATTCTAATTCTTTATTCAGCTCGTAGAGTTTGATGTATTTGTAAAAGTTTGTAATCATATGCGAAAATGAGATAATTAAACCTACATAACCGTCTAAAAATCCTCTTTTAAAGAAGTAAGTTTTTATAAATGAATAGAGGCCATTGAAAATTGCTTTTGCAGGTGAAGAACTTTTCTTACCAGCATTGTTTACAGAAAAAAGTGTAGAGTAATGGTCTGCTTTGATTATAAATTGTGAAATTGTATGGTAACTATAATGCTCTACATATCCCCCAAGCTCTTCAATTTTAAGACCTTCACTTATAATATCTTCATGCACATCACTCATGGTGTATGCTGTTGAGGTTTTGTTATACATTCTTTTTATTTTTTGCTTATTCCAGCCACAGTATTTCACTTGAATATCTTTGTAGTAGGCTTTAAAATTGAGTTTATAAACGGTATCTTTATGAAGCTCTTTTGTTTGTAAGATTTCTAAAAGAGTAGAATCAAGTACTTCATCACTATCTACAATGATTACCCAGTCATTTTTAGCGTGTTTTACGGCTTCATTTTTTGTCCAACCAAAACCTTTGAACTCTCCTTGTACAAGATTCACATTTGAAAAAGTTTTTGCGATTTTTATTGTGCTGTCCGTTGAGCCATTGTCATACAGGACTACATCAGCAAATAAGACTAAACTATTAAGAGTATTAGTGATAGTGTCTTCATTATTTTTTGCTAAAACGATTGCGCTAATGTTCATTTGTTACCAACTAATTGTTTTGTAAATGTTTTAAATCGAAACTTCAGCATACTGACAAAAGAAAATATTTCATCAGCAGTTTTAAGGTTGTCTGCATCGATTCTATAAATTACATCATTCACTCCAGAAAAGTCTTTGTTTATGCCATTGCCGATTCTAAATGCGTATTTATAATGCTTTCTTGTCTCATCTAAAACCTCTTGGTTGTATTTACCAAATGGGAAAACAAAACTCTCAACTGTGATTCCTAGTTTGTCTTTTAGAATATTTTTTGATTCTACAAGTTCTTGGTCTAAGTCTATATCCTCTTCAAGTAAATTTTTATGCGAGTAAGAGTGTGAAACTATCTGAACTAAGTCACTTTGAATCATCTCATCTAACTCTTTATAGGTACAAAATGTTGCATCTTGATAGTTTTCAAACAAATCATTATGCTCATACGATAAACGGATTGAATCAGGTTTGTCCGTGTCGTCTAAAATATATTTTGGAGTGACGCCTATGAGTGCTTTTAGCTTATACTTTTTAAGAAGGGGAAATATAAGTGTATAAAAATCATAGTAGCCATCATCAAAAACAAGACAGATTGGATTTTGTGGAAGTTCAACCTGAGGAAATACACTTGTAAAGTTTTCACTTATATATTTTAAATGTGCTTCAAAAACTTCGTAATTATTACTGCATCTATCACTATTAACATGATGGTACATTGTACTAATCAACAACTTCTATTCCTTTAAGTCTTTTTTTCATATTTATTTTGTTTTTGTGCTTTGTATTATAGGCAGTAGCCGTTTGTACACAGTAGTCTTTATCTTCATTTGAGATAATCGCATATTCTTCTGACATGATTGCTATCTCATCATCTTTTGCCCAGAGTTTGTTAAAGTTTTTTAAACGTTCATCTAAACTTAGTTCTCGAAATTCCATTCTGTTTATATCTACGACTTTAAGTAAATAACCAGTTGTTTCTTTTTTTATAAGAATGTTACCAGGTGAATAGTCTTGGTGTAAAATATTGTCTTGATGTAGGCTATATGTGAATCTTGCAAAGGCTTAAAAAATTTCTTCTCTATCTTCTAA
>JAFLJZ010000274.1 GCA_022712775.1 Sulfurimonas sp. | reverse complement strand
ATGAAACTACTCTAGTGGTTCTATTTTGTGAAAATTTTGAGTTTCCCACATTTCATTTAACTCTTCTTGATGAATTTCAGCCCATTCTCTTGCAAGTATTCTAGCTCTTTTAGGAAGTGAACCTTCAATAATATTTAGAGTTTCAATTTCCATAACAGCTTGGTGTTCGCTGTATTTTATATGAATATGTTTTGGTGGATGTTCATTGTCAATACTAAACATGCGTATTATAATTCCATAAAATCTACTAAGTTCTGGCATGTAATCTCCTTTATACTATTTTGTCTTAAGCAAATTTTAACATAAATAGTTGCATAATACACTTAAGACTACTAGAGTAGTTGAATTTTTTTACTTTTTAAGGAGTTCTTATGAAAAGAGCTGGTTTTACAATGATCGAGTTGATCTTCGTTATCGTTATTTTAGGTATTTTAGCTGCGGTTGCAGTTCCAAAGTTAGCAGCTACGCGTACGGATGCGGAAATTTCTAAAGGTGCAACTGAAATAGGAACTGCACTTTCTGATTTTGGTACACATTTTACAGCGCAAGGTGCATTCGATGCAATTGTAAATAATATGACAAATGTTACTTTTGATGGTAATACAACAGGCGGAGCTGGTACAATTGATTATCAAACGGGTTCTACGCCAGCAGATTGTATTATGTTTGTACTTACAGTTGATGGAAATATTACAGTATCTAACTCTACTGCTGCTAATACAACTGCTTTATGTGTCGGAATTCAGGGTGCTGTTTCTGACTTATACCTTACACACCAATATGGTGGAGCAACAGTAACTTACTAAACTTTATACATACTTTTCGTTCTCAAGATTTTTCTCGTTCCCAAGTTCTACTTGGGAATGCATACAACAGTAGCAACACAAAATGATATATGAATTCCCAAGCAAAGCGTGGGAACTAGAAAACAAACTTTTAAAACTTCAAACAAACATAATCAAAAAAATGCTAAAATAATTAAAATTAATAATTTACAGTTATCAAAGGATTTTATATGCAAAAATCAAAAAATGCCTTTACAATGATAGAACTTGTTTTTGTTATAGTTGTACTTGGAATCTTAGCATCTGTTGCTATCCCAAAGCTTGCAGCAACAAGAACAGATGCTCAAATATCAAAAGCTCGTGCTGATGTTGCTTCAATTCGTTCTGCAATTGTTAGTGAAAGACAAACAAGACTAATTACAGGTGATTCTTCTTGGCTTAATTCATTGAGTAGTGGTACAAGTACTCTTTTTGATGGAAACGGTTCAGTGACTTTACTGATGTATGGAATCACAGCCGGAACTACAGATGGACACTGGTCTACCGATGATGGTTCATCACCATATGTATCTTATATTTATAAGCTAGGTGGACAAAGTTGTGCGTTTACTTATTCAAGTAGTGATGGAAAATTTGTGATAGATGCTTCGCAGTCAGCAATTTGTGATAACCTAACAAATTAGAATTTTTATTACGCTTTTAGCGTGTTTTCTAATTCCATCTCTCCTGAGGTGGAATTCTTATTATGTCTCATAATTAACAATTAATAAAAACTTTAGTATAATGATAAATGGCTAAAATAGATAGAATAAAAGAATTGATAGGATTCTTAAAAGCGATTTTTATAACTTTAATTATTATAGATACCTCTTTAATTGCGTGGGTATTTAAAAATCATGCTTTAGAAGAAGATTGGAAACTTTATGTTGTACTATTTCTAGTATTTGCAATATGTTTTTCTATAGCTAAGCTATTTCTAATAATTTTACAAAAAATTAAAAGTTTGGAGGATATTTAATTATGATACCTTTAGTATTGTCAATTATGGCTGGATTGGGACTTTTAGTATTTATGCTATACAAAATTCAAACATTTGAAACAAATTAAATTTTTTATTGAATTTTTATAAACTCTCTATACTAAACTCCCCTCTAGAAACATTTACATATCACTCTTTTGCAATTCTAAAAGAGGGTTTGAAAGTTGAACTAATCTTTAATAATCAAGTAAAATATGGCGTTATTTTAGATGTCTGTGAGAAACCTAATTTTGAAACATTAGAAGTTATAAGTGTAAGCGAATACTATTTTTCTAAAAAACAAATTGCTTTAGCAAAATTCATCTCAACGTATTATATTTGTTCTTTAGGTGATGCTTTTGGAATTATGATAGGATATAAAAAAGAGAGTAGTATGCGTTCCACCTCGGGAGAGGTGGAACAAGAAGAAGAACAATCTGGTTCCATTTCTCCTGAGGTGGAACTAAAACTCTCAGACAAACAAAATGAAGCCTTGGCTTTTTTACAAAAACACCAAACCTCACTTCTTTTTGGTGATACTGGAAGTGGAAAAACTGAAGTGTATATGAAATATTTTCAGCAAATGATAGAAGAGGGAAAAAGAAGTATTTTCTTAATGCCTGAAATCTCTTTAACTCCTCAAATGGGAATTAGGCTAGAAGAACATTTTGGTGAGCGTGTTGTGATGTGGCATTCTAAACTTAGCCCTAAACAAAAAGAAAAAGCGATGCAAAAGATTTATGATGGAACTGCATATATCATCGCAGGTCCTCGTTCTGCTTTATTTTTGCCTATACAAAACTTAGGCTTAATAGTTGTAGATGAAGAACATGATGATAGTTATAAGTCCTCATCACGACCGCGTTATAATGCTCGAGATATAGCAATTTATATGGGTAAACTTTATGATGTTCAAGTGGTTTTAGGTTCAGCAACTCCGAGTTTAAATTCATATGTAAAATTTCCATTTGTGCGACTCAAAGGTGGGCATTTTAAAACAAGTAAAAAATTTCTTTATGAAAAAAGCTCTGAAAACTTATCACCTATGATTTTAGATGCTCTAGAAAATACTTTAAAGGCAAAAGAGCAGGCGATAGTTTTTCTTCCAACGCGTGCAAATTTCAAGTATTTACAATGTGGTGATTGTGGACATAAATACCAGTGTGCGTTTTGTAGTATCGGTATGAGTATTCATCAAAAGTCTCGAGCTATGAAGTGTCATTACTGTAATTTTACACAGGCAATCCCACAAGTATGTAGTGAATGTGGAAGTGGCAATTTAGTGAGTCAAAGACTTGGAACTGCTGAGGCAGTAGAGAACATTCGTGAGGTCTTTAAAGAATCAAGAATCGAGCAGTTTGATAGAGATGTTATAACAACGCAAAATAAACTCAAAAAAGCCTTAAAAAGGTTTAATGATAAAGAAACTGATGTCTTAGTTGGAACGCAGATGTTAAGTAAGGGACACGATTATCATGGTGTTACTTTGGCTGTAGTTCTTGGCATGGATAATATGTTAAATATGAGTGACTATAGAGCGAGAGAAAAAGCATTATCTTCTTTGATACAAGTCTCTGGTAGAAGTGGTAGGAAAGAAGATGCAACAGTTTTAGTCCAGAGTTTTAATGAAGATTTTTTTAGTAAATTTTTAGATAATTATGATGATTTTTTAGAAGAAGAAAAATTTCTTCGAGAAGGTTTATATCCTCCATTTAAAAAGCTTTGTAGAATCTTGTTTTCACATAAAAAGGGAGACAAGGCGAGAGAAGCTATGGATAGTATGTATTTCGCTCTTTTAAAAGCTCCAAATATCGAGATAGTAGGTTTTGGAAAATGTGCGATAGAACGTGTAGCAAACAAATATAGATTTGAAATTTTACTTCGTTCAGATAAAAGTACAGATTTGATTAAAGCGATAAAGATGACAAAAGTACTTTTAGCGGAAGTGGATATGGATCCTATAGAATTTGGATAAAAATTCAAAATATTCATATATCTTCATCGTTACTGCATTCGTCACATACTAAAGTATGCTTCCTTATTTGTGCCTTGAATATATATAAATGTTTTGAATTTTATAGTTTAGGTTTATATGTTATCAAAAAACCAGTAAAAAGCCATCATTAAACCAGAAGTTTTTTGGTATTTTTCATCAAACATAAAGCTCTTAGCATCAGCTAATGGAATATATATTACTTCTATCTCTTCTTCGTGCAAACCACCGCCATCGCTTACTTTCATAGAATCATTACACTCTGCATAATAAAGTGTTTGCTGTGTTCCTGAGATTCCTACACTTGTGTAAAAAGTAGATATTTTTTTTAAAGAATTAACATCAACATCATAACCACATTCTTCTAAAATCTCTTCTTTAGCGATTTGAGCAAGAGAAGTTTCTTTATCTACAATTCCAGCACAAAGTTCGTACATCATTCCATTTGTCTTATTTGCATTTAAAACAGGAATTCGGAGTTGTTTTACAAGTACAAGCGCTTGTTTATCTGTATGAAAAAGAAGGATACTAACACTGTCATGAGCGATAACTGCTTCCCAGATTTTCGGCTTTCCAGATTGGGTATAGTTGATTTGTATGGGTTTTATAAATTTTGGATTTTTTAATTCTGTAATAGAATTTATTTTATCCATCTAATACATCCTTTTTCTTTCTTTTTTCACTTGGATTATAAAAGTAACAACAGTTTTTTATTTTCTTTGTTTTGATAAATTTTGTTTCATTTTCTAAGTGAAGAGCAATGCTTTGGTTGTAGTTAGATGAAAGTACAATAAAGGCTTCTTTCTCTTTTTTCTTTAACTTTTTAGTTGTGAGTTGTACACGTTTTGCAGGGTTAATTGCTCGACCATTTTTTCTAAGTTCAAAGTGAAGATGTGGTCCAGTTGAGCGTCCAGTAGTTCCAACATATCCTATCGTTTGCCCTTTTTTAACTCTTTTTCCACGCTTGATTCCACGGCGATAAGATTTTAGGTGTGCATAGCGTGTTTCATACCCATCTTTATGACGAATCTTTATAAGTTTTCCATAACTCCCCAAGCGCGCTGCATAAATTACTCTTCCACTTCCCGCAGCTACAACAGGAGTTCCCCTACGAGCCGCATAGTCCATGCCTAAGTGTGCTTTCCATTTTCTAAGGATTGGGTGGAATCTTCTTTTTGAAAATCGTGAAGATATTCTTGCATTTTTTACAGGACGCGCAAGTAAAAAACTTTCAATCTGTGTTCCTTTTTCATCATAGTATCGTCCATCATCATTGAGATAAATGTAATGAGGCTTGTTGTTTACTTCAACCATTCCAGCTAAGAGAGTTGGCATAGAAAAAGGTTTTCCTAAACGGTATTTTTGCTCATAAATCATTACTAAATCATCGCCTTTTCTTAAGGCTGTAAAATCAAGGGAGGTTCCAAAACTTGTTAAAAAGATTGAAACTAAGTTAAAAGAACCTGTTTCTTTTTTAATATCTATGGATGGATTAGTTTGGATTTTAAGTGAAAAAGCTTCAACTCTTGTTTCACTTATTATAGGGATAGCTTCAAATTTATACGATTCTTCTGTTTTATAAATATGGATTTGTAGTTCATCATTTAAAGGTATTAAAACTTGAAGAATTTCACCATCATCACTTTTGAGGTAATTACAATTAACACCCGCCCGTATCTCTTCAACGAGTCGTCTATCATCTACATCAAGGTTGTCTAAGAGGTGCTTTCGCGGAAGTAAATGAGAGCTTAAAAAGTCAGAATAAGTTACACCATTTTTCCATTTGAAATTTTCAACCTTTGCAGAAAAAAGAGAGGTGAAGAGTAGAGTAAGTAGTAAAAATCGTATCATAAAGTTGAACCTAAAGTAAAATAATTTAAAAACTCTATCAAAACTTGGCTTAGTCTGAGGTTTGTTCGCTATAATCACAGTATATTTTAAAAAGGATGATAGATTAATGAAACATATTATTTTATTTTTTATTT
This sequence comes from Sulfurimonas sp., assembly GCA_022712775.1. The sequence goes on along the minus strand of JAFLJZ010000274.1, from coordinate 1,040 downwards.
TTACATTTAGTGTAATTGCAGGTGTTATAAAAACTCCGATTGTTACATTAAATAACGAGGCACAAACACTAACAATTCAAATAAATAGAATCGATGTTGGAGTGAGCGGTTTTATCGTGCATAGACTCTCTTCTGAAAATTCTTCGATACTTAGAAGTGTTGAAGTTATCGCTTTTGATAAAAATACACAAACTGCAACATTAAAGATGGGTGACTATGATCAGTTTAAACAAAATTCACTTCCAAGTGGAAACTGGGATGTAGAAGTTGGCGATATTGTGATTCTAGCATTTGGATACACGCGAGCACTTCTTATTGCACCTAATGAAGAAACATACTATAGAATCACAAAGGCTACACAGCAACTCCAATGGGTGCATCCAGATTTATTTGCAACTATTCTTTCGTTTCATGGACATCCAACGCCTTTAAAAGAAGACTTTAATAGAATGGCAAACGCAACTTCTGTTGGTTTACTTTTTTTCTTTTTAGATCAAAAACTTTATACTGTAGATGCAAAAACAATGAAAGTTTTAAATATAACTGACGCAGTGTTAAAACAAGACAATACAGTACTCCCTTTTTATAGTAGAATCGAAAAAATTGAAACAAATTGGTACGATTGGTTTGATGATGGAAGTGAACACCTCCAAGAGTACGAGCCTTATTATTTTGAACTTTTAATTCAAAATAATCCAAACCATAAAGAGTTGCATAGATTGTACTCTCAGTTTAGAAAGTAGAGATAACCTATGATAGAAGCAAAGCACTTACAAGCATTTACTGCTATAGTTACAAATGATAATATATATAGCGATAAAGCACATTTAATTGCTTATTCTTATGATGCAACGCGTGAACATTTTGAGCCTGATGCGGTTGTTTTCCCTCGTGATGAGGCAGATGTGGCTGAAATTTTAAAATACTGTAATGAGCATTTGATTGTTATCGTTCCTCGTGGAGCTGGTACAGGTTTTACGGGCGGTGCATTACCAAGTTCTGGTGGAATTGTTTTAGGCTTTGAAAAACATATGAATAAG
>JAFLJZ010000065.1 GCA_022712775.1 Sulfurimonas sp. | reverse complement strand
AGTTTAAGCAGTATTTATCTCTTTCTTCCTCCCTTATTTGGAGTGCTGTTTGTTTTACTTATTAATGCTTTAAATAGAGATGATACTCTATCTGTATTATTTATTGCTCTGTGTTTAATATTTTTTGAGGCAGATAAAGGTTATATATTATTTAGTTCTATCATTTATTTATTACTTACCTATAAGTTTATTGTTCCTAAGGTAATACAAGGGACAAACTGTACTTCTTGTGTAAAAATGATGTATATTTTGCTAGCCTATATAGGCTTTTATGTATTTAACGCACTTTTAGCAAAAATATTTCTAACCACTATGCCTGAGATTAGCTACTATATAGTTTTCTATATAGTAATTGAATTCTTTATTGTGAGTCTATTATGAAAATAAAATTTATTTTATTTATTTTTATTTCTATATGGTTAGCTTTAATAGTTAGAGTTTTTTTTCTAGCTGTTGAATCAAATACGCATTATGAAAGACTTTCAATTAACAATACGATTAAAAAAGAAAAGATAGCACCTGTTCGAGGAGAAATTCTTGATATTAAAAAAAGACCTATTGCTATTAATAAGCTTGGTTTTAAAATTCAACTCAAGCCACATTTATTATATAAAAGAAATATACATATCTTTAATGAGGAGGTTGATAACCTTCTAAAACTTTTACCAAACCTAAATAAAGAAAAAATTATTAAGGCATATAAGAAAAAAGATTCTTATTACAACCATAACTATATTGATATCGTGCACTTTATATCTTATGAAGATATAATCTCAGTTTATGCAAAACTTAACTTACGAGAGAACCTTCATATTGTATCTGCTCCAAAACGTTTTTATCCCTATAAAGATATTGGAGCACATGTTATTGGATATGTATCTAGAGCAAATAAGAAAGATGTGCAAAGTGATCCACTCCTAGAGCTTATAGGTTATACAGGAAAAACTGGTATAGAAAAGCAATACAATACATTTTTACAAGGCGAAGCAGGCTATAGAGAAATTAAAATAGATGCAAAGAATCAGGAAATCCAAGAGATATCTCATCAGGCAGCAAAAGAACACAGAAAATTGACCTTAAGTTTAGACATTGAATTACAACAATATATAGCAACATTTTTTGAGCATAAAGCTGGTGCTGTTATTGTAATGGATGTAAATGGTTCCATCCTTTCAGCCAGTAGTTATCCTGATTATGATTTAAACTTATTTGTTTCTGGCATGTCACACGCTGTTTATAATAAACTTGCCCAAAGCATCGAACACCCATTTACAAATAAGCTTATACATGGGCTTTACCCTCCAGGATCTTCTATAAAGACAGGACTAGGTCTTATTTATATCACAACAGAGTTAAGCGAAAATTTTTCCGTTGTTTGTAAGTCGCACCTTCCTTTAGGTGGAAGAATTTTTAGATGTTGGAAAAAGAAAGGGCATAAACATACAAGTATTACAAAGGCTATTCGAGAAAGTTGTGATGATTTCTTTTACAAGGGAAGCATGGTTGTTGGTAATCGAAAAATGAGTGATGGCTTAAAAAGATACGGTTTAGGGAAAAAGACAGGTGTTGATTTGCCAAATGAGTTTATTGGTGTTGTTCCTTCTCGTGAATGGAAAATGAAAAAATATAATAAAAGATGGAGCCTCGGTGAAACAGCCAATACTTCGATAGGACAAGGCGACTTTCTTGTAACTCCTCTTCAAATCGCACAACATACAGCACTTATGGCTACAGGGAAACTTCCTGTTCCTCACTTTGCAAAGTTTATAGGTGATATTGAATATAAGGATGTGATTCAAGATGTCCTTAATGAAAAAGAGAAAGCAAAGCTACCTTTAATTCAAAGAGCGATGTATGAGGTTTGTAATTATCCGCAAGGTACAGCTACGCATTACTTAAGTTCGAACATTATTATTGCAGGTAAAACGGGAACGGCTCAGGTAGTTGCCATCAAGCAGAATATTAAAAAAAGAAGGCTAGAACACGAGATAACTTATTATAATCGTTCTCATGCTTGGTTTACATCCTACGGTCCGTATAAAAATCCAAAATATGTTGTAATGGTTCTAGTTGAGCACGGTGGTCATGGTGGAGCAGCGGCAGGAAAGATAGTATCAAGTATTTATAACAAGTTAGTGGAGCTAGATTATATAGATAAATCGCATTTAAAGTAAGATTTATCTATAAATTTATTTGTTAATTAAGCTGTTTTAAGCAACTGCGTTTTCTAAAGAAACTAAGCCAGTGAGTTTTGAACAAATAAAGCCAATATTATTAGAAGAAAAATTCCACCAGCCTTATTGTAAAGTTTATTTGCAAGTATAAAGAGTAGCGTTAATGAAGCAGCTACCATTATAAGCATATCAAACTTTGTTGCTACCAAATCTACAGTTAATGGATTTATCAGCGAGGCAGCACCTAAAACCATAGAAAAATTCGCTACATTTGAGCCAATAATATTTCCTATACTCATCTCTGCATTTCCTTTTTTGACAGCTACAAGAGAAACAACAAGTTCTGGTAGAGATGTTCCAAGTGAAATAAGAAAAATTCCAATAATCCACTCACTAATACCAAAGTCTCTCGCAATACTTGTACCACTCTCAATGACAAAATTTGCACCACCAATAGTAAGAGCAAAACCTATAGTTAATAAAATGATAGTTTTACCCCATTTAAATTTTTCAGATGAGAGATCCCCATCAACTTCCCCCGCTAAATCATCTTTAGCATCGCTAAATAGATATACAAGAAAAGAAACCATAAGTAGTAAGTACAGTAAACCATCAACGCGACCAATAACACCATCTTGAATCATGACAAAAAACATGAGCAAGGGTACTACAACCCATGCGCTGTCTTGTGCGAATAAGTTTCTTTTAGGGTGCATAGTTTTAGCTATCATAAAAACAATCCCTAAAACCATTGTGATGTTAAAAATAACACTACCTACAACATTGGCTACAGCCATATCACTTTTTCCTTGAGAAGAAGCCATCATTGAAGCGGCCATTTCTGGCAAAGAAGTACCAAAGGCTATAAGTGTCGCACCAATCACAAAGTGTGATATTTTAAAATGCAGCGCTATTCTCTCTGATTCTTTGATTATAAAATCAGCCCCATAAATGAGAGCCGACATCGCAGCAATAAAAATTATAAAATCCATATTTATCCTTAGTTTTGTGTTCTAACTATTAAACTTTTTGGCAAAAAAAACTTCTCAATAATCTTTACCTCTTCTTCTCTCATCTCACCATTATCAATTTCATGATCATATCCAAGTAAATGAAGGAGTCCATGAATAAAAAGTAAAGTGAGTTCTTCATTTTGTGAATGTCCAAGTTCGTCTGCTTTTGCTATTACATGCTCGCAAGAGATTACAATACTACCTAAAATGGGCATTTCATCATAAGGAAAACTTAATACATCTGTTGATTTATCAATGTCCCTATACTCTTTATTGATTTGACGCATTTCAAATTCTGTTGTAATTATAAGTTCAATTTCTTTTTTTGTGAGTGTTTTACTAATGTTTTGAAGAAGCTGTTCATCCAGCTTGAGTGAGGTTCTATTATCAAGTTCAATCATAAATAAGATTATATCGAACAAGACTTATAGAAAGGAAAGAGGGATTTATCCCGCAATATTTAAATGCGTACCTATCCCTGTTTTTTGTGCTGTTACTTGTTTAGACTGTTCTGTAGCGCTTTGGAGTACTTTTAAAGTATCTCGCTCAGTCACTTCAAGCGACTTTTTCAAGGCTTCTACCTGAACAGAACCTGGCTCAGTACTCGTTGAAGATGATACATCCATAATTTATCCTTTTATTTACTACTAGTATACATCGACTAACTTTTAAAAAAGATTAGAGTATTTTATTAGTTATGTTAAAATTCTTTTATGAATAAACAAAATATAAAAAAAGCTATATGTGTTATGAGTGGTGGAATGGACTCTACTTTGAGTGCTTACATGATGAAAAATGATGGTTACGAAATAATTGCTGTGCATTTTAACTACAATCAAAGAACACAAACTAAAGAACTTGAATGTTTTCATAAAGTTTGTGAAACTTTAAAAGTAAAAGAAAAGTATGTCCTTGACTTAGACTTTTTCAAGCAACTTGGTGCTTCAGCATTAACTGACAAAAGCTTAGAAGTTCCAACAACAGGTATAGAAGAGGGCGTGCCTATTACTTACGTACCTTTTCGTAATGGTATTTTTTTAAGTATGTCTGCAGCCATTGCCGAAAAAGAGGGCGCAGAAGCTATTAGTATTGGTGTTGTAGAAGAAGACAGTAGTGGATATCCTGATTGTAGAGGGGCATATATAAAAAGTATGCAAGAGAGTATCAATCTCGGTACAAAAGACACAACAAATATAACGATTCATATGCCTCTCGTAAGTTTGAAAAAATCTCAAATAGTCCAAAAAGCAGTTGACTTAAATGTTCCACTTGAATTAACATGGAGTTGTTATAAAAATGAAGACAAGGCATGTGGAGTTTGTGATAGTTGCAGACTTAGACTTAATGGCTTTAAACTCGCTGAAATAATGGATCCCATTGACTACAAATAGTTTTTTATATGATGATTTACGTATTAATCATATAGTAAAAAAAAGTCTGAAACATAGCTATATAAGCATCACGCCAGAATTAGAAATTTTTGTTAAAACACCAAAGGTTTCGCAAATATTTCTTCATAATCTTTTGGAATCACGCAAAATATGGATACGAAAAAAGCTAAGTCAAATTCGAGAAAATCAGCCTATTTCTATAAAAATTGAAGATGAAGTACTTTTATTTGGAGAGGTATATTCTATTGATGTAGCAGAGGCACAAAACCTTAGGAAAAAACTTCAAAAATTAAAAAATTATACGCAAAAAAAGGTAATTACTTGTTATAACTCTTTTTATAAAGAGTATTCAAATGAATACATAACTCCAAGAGTGCAGTACTATTCAGAGCTTATGAGTCTTGAGTACAAAGAGATAAAATACAGAAAAATGAAAAGTAGATGGGGAAGTTGTAATTCTGTTAAAGTTTTAACATTTAATACGGAGCTTATTAAAGTCGATAAAGAGCTTATAGACTATGTGGTAGTGCATGAATTGGCACATCTAAAGCATATGAATCATTCAAAAGCATTTCATGCTTTTGTAGAATCACACCTACCAAATTCTAAAGCGCAAAGACAAGCACTTAAAAAAATAAAAATTGCTACTTTTTAAAGTAGTTGTAATGGTACCTGCTTGAGGGCGACCACATCATCCATCCATTCGTATTCATTTTTTCTGAGGCTCTGATTTGCTCTGTTATTTCATGTTTTTTATATGGCATTTTTGTATGCGCATAATCTTTAAAGTACTGTAACCATGGTCGCACTCTTGCTGGTTCTATAATTTTATCAACATGTTTAATACTTCTATAAATTACTATAAAAGGATAACTAGATGGATTTTTCTTTCCAAAAGACCCTCTAGCAAACCCTGAAGGATAAAGCATAGGAGCTAGATAATCAGCATGCTCTGCAAGACTTTTAACAGTTTGACCTATATTGTTATCACCTTTTTTTGTCCATAAAATATTCCCATATGTATCAACTGAAATATATACACCATATTTCTTTAATCTTTTTTGAGCAGAATCTAAAAATGTATTTATGGCTTTAACACGACTTTCTTGTGTGCTGACTTGAGAAAACTGTAAGCCTTTTTTCGCAGGAAAACGAATATAGTCAAAGTTAATCTCATCAAAACCAACCTTGGCAGCTTCTTCTGCCATAGAGATTGCATAGTCATGACTTCTTGTGTCAAATGGATCTACCCAAGCCATATTGTCATGGTTTCTCCAAATTTCACCATTTGCTTTTTTAATTGCATAGTCTGGGTTATTTATTGCCTGTAACTCATCTTTAAATGTTACGATTCTCGCTATTGTATAAATATTTTTTTCTTTCATAAGCTTCATGAATTTTTGAATATTTCTGTTTGTTCTATCATTATGTGCGCCGTAGCTATTTGCTTGTTTAAATGAAGTTTTATACATGGTTGAGCCATATTCATTTTTTACATCTATAACAAGAGCATTTACTTCTTTTTCTTTTATAATTTTAAGAATTTTTCTCGTTGTTCCATTGTTTCCACTGGCAGCCCAAAAGGTTAGGTATAGGGCTTTAACGGTTATTGGCTCCAGAGTAAATACACTTTTATTGGAATCTTTATTTAGCTTTAAAGCTCTGTATCCATATGATTTAATATGAGCTGTATTTTCATCTGTTTTTAATGTAAATGTACCGTTTTCATCACTTTTTACAGTAGTAATAGAATCACTTATCATCGCACCTTTTATTGGTAAAAGTGTTTTTTTATCAGTAATCACACCTGAAAATGATGCGAAAAGAATACTTTGGAGGAGGGCAGAAGTTAGAAGAAGTTTTATCAAATTACATCCCGTATTTTATTTTCGAAATTCTAGCTAAATATATTGTTACCTTTGATTAAGAAAATATCGTAAACTTGTATCGCTCCATTCTTTTGATAGTTGTAAGTGCTTATCTATAGAATCATAAACCTTAGAAAAATCTTTGTTTTTACTACCAAGCTCAAGAATCACTTCATTTAAGGCAGTTTTTCCAGCTTGAATCACATCCTCTGGATACTGCATTATATTTACATTTAACTCTTTAAGTACTTGTAAGGCTTTGATATTCTCAGCATGAAATTCTGTAGTCATATTTGAGTTCATTTCACTTGCAGCTACCTCTATCATAGACTGATGCTCAAAAGCTAGTTTAGACCACGATGCCTTGTTAAAAGTAAGCTCTAGTATGGAACCCGGTTCATGCCAACCAGAATAATAATACGGAGCAACCTTATAAAATCCCATCTTAATATCAAGTGCTGGTCCAACCCACTCTGTAGCATCAATAACACCACGTTCTAAAGAAGTGTATATTTCTCCAGCAGGTAAAAGAATAGGGCTTACGCCCATCTTAGAAAAAACTTCTCCACCAAGACCGGGGATTCGCATCTTTAGCCCTTTCATATCTTCTATAGATTCTATAGGCTTTCGAAACCATCCACCCATTTGAATGTTAGTATTTCCACCCATAAAAGGGTAGAGATTGTATTTAGCGTATTGTTCTCGCCAAAGTTCAAGTCCACCACCAAACATCATCCAAGAATTAATCTCTTCTGCGGTAAATCCAAAGGGGATTCCACTATAAAGTGAAAAAGCAGAGTTTTTACCCTTCCAATAATAAGGACCCGAATGAAAAGCATCAATCTGACCACTTGAACACGCATCAAAAACAGCTAAGGCAGGGACTAAAACATTCTTAGGGTAGAGTTTAACTTCTAAACTTCCACCGCTAATATCTTTAATTCTTTGCGCGAATCGCTCTACACCGATTCCCATGATTGGAAAATGTGCAGGCCAACTTGTTGCAAGCTTAATGATTGTCTTTTTCCCTCTGTTTATATGGACTGTTTTTTTATTGTTTGTATGTGCTTTTGGATGTTTTGAATAATCTATGGCCTGACGATTACTTTCGTTACAACCACCTAAGGCTAAAACAGCAGATGTGGTAGTAGCGGTAGTTAAAAAATCTCTACGATTCATTTTTTGCCTTGTTTAAAATAGGTAAGTAAGAGAACATTATATAATAATATTAGAAATTCATTTCAAATTCTAAGATTTTTCATTAAGTATATTTCTATATAATGGTGGTATTTAATCATGAAAGGTAGCTATATGAAATATATTTTACTGTGTGTATTGGCGGTAACAGCGTTGTTATCTTCTTCTACGCAACAAAAACAAGACGAAAGTAAAGCTCGAGCTGAAAAACAGCTTCAGATAGAGATGGAAAAAGAAAAAAAATACTCAAAAGAACAAACTTTTTACCAAAGTCATAGTTATGACTTTAAAGGTGCTGAAGTAAATCCAGATTCTTTAGATTCCCTACCATCCATTGAAGTGCAAGATGATTTTGATATGGATTCTGTATACGATTAAAATATTTACTCGTGTAATGGCTCATGCGTAATCATTACACCATCAGTATCAGCATATAAATAATCACCATTTTTAAAGTTAACACCACCAAATGAAAGAGGAACATCTCTTTCTCCCTCAGTAATAGGAATATATTTTTTAGGGCAAGTTCCTAAGGCGTATAGCGCTACAGGAATATCCTTTATTTGAAAAGTGTCGCGTATATAACCATTCACAATGATTCCAGAGTAGTTGTTTTGTTGTGCGAACTTCATCAAATTTTCACCAACAACTGCAAAAAATTCAGCACTTACATCAACTACGACAACTTTCCCAGTTCCATCCTCATCTCTTAGTAGCTTAATTAGTTCAGAGTTATTTTTATCTAGTTTAATCGTTATAACTTCGCCACGACATTTATGTGCACCACCATAGTTTTTATAATCATAACTAAGTACATCAACTATCTCAGGATGTTCATCACAAAAATCTGCAGTAAAAAAGTTCATATTACTTCCTTTAATTTATTTCATTACCCTCAAGGGGTACCCCGAAATTTAAGGGAACCTTCCCCTATTATTTACTTACGAAAAAGGAACTCGTCCCTTTTTCTACGCTTCTATGCTAAAGCATGACTTGGAAAAAAACTAAATTTTTTTCCGAACGCTTGGTTTTCTTCGGCAGAAAGCCCAAAACACTAGTGTTTTTTTTAGCTATATTCTAATTTATAACTGTATTTTAGCGACTTGTAGCCTTGGGTTTTCTTACTTGGACTTAAGATGTATATTTTAGATATAATAATACTATGAAGTTTGAATGGGATGAGAATAAAGAGAAAATCAATATACAGAAGCATGGTGTAACATTTGAGCAGGCTTCGTATGTGTTCGCAGATCAATTTGCTTTAAATAGATTTGATAATGAACACTCAGAAGATGAAGATAGATGGGTGTTATTAGGTAAATCATTAAATGAAACTTTATTATTGGTTATTCATACATTTAGAGCTGACGATGGAACAGAATTTGTTAGAATCATAAGTGCAAGAAAAGCAACAAAAAAAGAAGAACAAGCATATCAAAGAAGGTGTCCAAAATGAAAAAAGAATATGATTTCACAGATGCAGAACAAGGTAAGTTTTGCAGACCAATCGAAGAGTTAGATATACCGATTTATTTAGATAAAGAAATTAAAAGCTTCTTTATGAAAAATATGAAAAATAAAACAAGTGACTTTTCTTTAAATAAGATTATCAATTCATTGATAAAAAAAGATATTGAAATATCTAAAAAATTAGCTTATTAAAAGTATGACTGTTGCGAATTTTATTGAGTGATATTTAACACCTTACTAAAACTAAATCATCTAATTTATGGAGTTCTAAATGGAGATAGGAACAATTTTAATAATAACAATTATAGTGATTTTAGCAGTGCTTGTAAATATTTATGATAGTAAAAATCAACAAGCAATAGCATAGAGTCTTTTGCAGAAAAAAATATTGAAAACCCTGAAAAAGCTTATAAAAACTTTTGTAGCCTAGCTTCTGAATATGGCGACTATATGCAACTAAGCCCCTTATCCTATGGAGAGATTAGGAATAGTAATGTTTTACCTTTTTCTAAAAATACATTAATATTATATTCAATACAATATATAAATATATCAGAGAGAAAGATTCAAGACGCATTGCTTATTTCCATTCCAGAGTTAGCTTATTATAGAGACGACATTCCAGCGAATGGGTATAAATCTAGTATCAATAAATTAATGGAAAATTATGAACCTATAGATTTTAACCAATTTGACGAAGGAAAAGCAAAAGAGATTTTTGAAAAGTATGACGAGCCAAATGACTTTCCAAATAATCTATATACTGAATGTGAAGAATATTCAAAAAAACTTTCTATAATTTTAAAAAAGGCAATTGACAAAAAATCATAACGACACACTCACTTAACCTATCTTTGACACAACTTTAGCTATCCTATCACTTAAATAATTAATAGGTTTTTAAATATATGAAAGTAGTAACTGGTGTAGTTGGAAATGACATACATGTTGTGGCAAACAGACTTATAGAACTCTCTCTTGATGCAAGAGGGTACGAAGTATTTAATCTTGGTGTAAACACCTACCTAGAAGAGTTTTTTGATGCCTGTGTTGAGACACAGGCTGAGATACTTCTTATCTCTTCACTTAACGGTGAAGCAGAGGGTTGGGCGAGAGAGGTTAAACTTCTAAAATCAAAATACAAAACACTTGATAATCTCATAATGATGATAGGTGGAAATCTTGTTGTTGGAACGGCAGCCGCAGAAGAGATAGTTCCACGATACAAAGATTATGGCTTCGACTTAGTTTTTCACCAAGTAGATTTAAACACAGGTCTTGATACTTTACAAGCTTATATAAAAGAGAGAAATAGTTAATGAGTTTACTTCAAGAAGAACGTGAAATCATCCTAGGAAATGAATTTGTTGATAACTTTGATTTTGCAGAAGTAGAAGAGTTTGTTAAAAATGCAGATAAAGAGCTTTTTATCTCGCATCATTTTGCAAAAAAAGAAAAGATGCTCGTACAGCCTCGTGGTGGCTTTCCTACCTATGAAAAACAATTTGCACTTAATGAGTTCTTCGTAAAAGCGAATGTTGATGTACTCCCTTTAACTATAGATTCAAACACAAGACTAAACGATTACGCAACTGCGAAAAAAATGCTTCGTCTTTCTGAAGAGAGTGGACAAGATATGCTTAACGGTTATCCACTTGTGAATCACGGTTACAGAACTACAAGAAAGATGATAACGCATTTTAACAAGCCCGTAAGCCTTCGCCATGGTACACCTGATGCAAGACTTCTTATAGAAACTGCTATCGCTTCTGGAATCTTCGAGATAGAGGGTGGACCTATTACTTACCTTCTTCCGTATTCTAAAAACTTTCCACTTGACAAGGCATTTTTGTATTGGAAATATGTTGAAAAAGTAT
>JAFLJZ010000232.1 GCA_022712775.1 Sulfurimonas sp. | reverse complement strand
AGGTAAAGATTAAAGATAAAAAAAAACAAGAAGAAAGAATCTTAGAACTACTAGATATGTTTAATATTGAGCCAATTCGTTACCGTAAAGGGATTAGCTTAAGTGGTGGAGAACGTCGTCGTGTTGAGATTGCTCGAGCACTTGTAAATGAACCAAAGTTTTTACTTCTTGATGAACCTTTTGCAGGGGTTGATCCTATAGCTGTTTTAGATATTCAAAATGTTATCAAGCAACTTGTTTCGTATGATATTGGAGTACTCATCACAGACCATAATGTTCGTGAAACCTTAGCTGTTTGTGACCGTGCTTATGTTATTAAAGCTGGTGTTTTACTTGCGAGTGGAACGAGTGAAGAGATAGGACAAAATGCTGATGTTCGTACGCATTATTTAGGTGAGGATTACAAGCTTTAAGTAGCTAAAAATATATGGCAGGACTTAGACAAAATCAGAGCGTAGAAAATAAGCATAAACTTTCAAATACGTTAAGAAATTGGCTTCCAATACTTCACTCGAGTCTTAGTGACTTAGGTGAGGCTATGGCTCCTTTTGTGGAAGGAAATCCTGTAGTAGAAGTAGAATCTGGTTATGAAGAAGATTTTGAAAAAAAGATTCCAAGAAAGGTAATCTCTGGTGGTGGAGTAAGTAACTCACGAACAGAACAGATAGAAGCCTTAACTATAGCCTATCGCTCTTTGCATGATGTTTTAGATGAACAGATTGAAGCTCCCTTATTTCCTACACCCATTTCACAAGCTATAGCCCTTTTTGTTGTTGAAAATCTTGATGAAGGTGGTTACTATGAGGGTAATAGTGAAGATTTTTGTAAAAAAAATAGTATAAGTATTGAAGAGTTTGAGAAGATACGAGGACGATTTGCCCATGTGGAACCTGTTGGAATAGGGGCGAAAGATTTAGCAGAATCTTTTTTGTATCAGCTAGATTCTGCTGAGATTAGTGATGGAGCGTATACTTTAGCGTGTGAAGTAATTAATAATATGGATGAAATCCATAGTTATGCAAAAAAAGAGTATTTTTCTGAGGTTATGAAAGTGCTTGGAACCTTTAAAAATCCTCCTGGTATTCAATACCAAGAAGAATCAGCACAGGTTGTACCTGATTTGATGATATATTTTAATGAAGATGAATCTATAGAAGTTAAACTAAATGACGCGTATTATCCAATTATAAAAATAGATACAAATTATGCCGTAGAACATGATTTTATTAAGACAAAAATCAAAGAAGCAAAATCGCTTGTTGATGCCCTTGATATGCGAAAAGCAACGCTTTATAAAGTAGGGCTTATGATAGTTGAATACCAATATGAATTTTTCACTGGTGGTGCCATTATGCCTTTAACTCTCAAAACCCTAGCCGACGAGTTTGGACATAACCCTTCGACTATATCACGTGCTATTGCAAACAAATATATTGCTTGTGATAGAGGAACTTTTGCTATGAAAGAATTTTTTACTACTGCCATTGATGAAGATGTTTCAAATGCTGCTATTAAAGAATTTTTAAGAGGGCTTATAAAAGAAGAGAATCGTGAAAAACCTTTAAGTGATATGAAAATACTTGACTTAATTCAAGAGAAATTCAAAGTAAAAATGGTTAGAAGAACGATTACAAAATATAGAAAACAATTAAATATTGCAGGTTCAAGTGAGAGGAAAAAGTTATATCAGCTTCGTTAAACACTATAAAACAACGATTAGAAGAAGAGGTTCTAAGGCGCAATAACAAAGATGAAATATCAGAAGATAGACTAGATCCAATTCTTGTTGCAAAACGCTATAAAGACCCATGTATAGCACTCATTTGTGCCTTATTTTCTTATGGGAATGTGAAACAAATTGTAAAATTTTTAAATTCACTCGATTTTTCACTTTTAAAGCAAAGTGATGCGGTGATAGAAAAAGCTTTGAAAAACCATTATTATCGTTTTCAAAAAGCACCTGATATTATCGCTTTATTTATTGCCTTGAAGCGACTAAAAAAAACCACTACACTTGAAGCCGTGTTTGCAAGTGGCTACGAGAAAAAAGAAAGCGTTATTGATGGCGTGCATGCTGTGATTTTAAACTTAGAATCACAGTATTCTCATACTTCTAAAGGATATACTTTCTTACTTTCTCAAGTCACACATAAAACAAAGGGTGCAGGAGCATTAAAGAGATGGATGATGTATTTACGTTGGATGGTTAGAAAAGACAACATTGATATGGGTTTATGGAATGATAGATACAAACCTGATTTAATTATACCACTTGATACACATACCTTTAAGGTGTCACATAAACTTGGGCTTTTAAAACGAAAAACCTATGACCTCCAGTCTGCGATAGAGCTTACCCAAATGCTTAAAAAATTTGATAAAAATGACCCGATGAAGTATGATTTTGCTCTATATAGAATAGGACAAGAGAAATTAGTGTAAGTTAAACATTTAACAAAGTATGATATTATAATATCAAGTAATTAACTAAGGAAATTAAAAATGACTATGAACACAATAAAATTATTATCAACAGGACTTGTATTATCTGCACTTTTTGTAGGGTGTACAGATACTCCAGAAGTATACAAACAGCAAGCTGGATGTTATCAAGATAAGGTTTTAGCACCAGAATTTACATGTAACCCTGTTCTTAAAGGTTATATTACAGGACTAGGTGTTGCAAAAATGAATGCTGGTGGAGACAAAGGTTTTCAAAGAACAGAAGCTATGGGTTCTGCTAGAGATGATATAGCAAGACAAATAGAAATCAAGGTATCTAATCTTTTAAAAAAGTACAAGTCTACTACTGGTAGCGGAGCTGATGCTACTTTTGATAAAGCGAGTTCTGATGTTTCTACTCAACTATCCTCTGAAACACTTACAGGTTCTAAACAAGTTGGTAATAGCTGGAGACATCCCCAAACAAATGAACTATTTTTAATGGTTGGAATAAGCACAGAAATAATGAAAGATAAACTAGAAAATACGGTTAAAACTTCATTTAAAAATGATAATGCAATGTATCAAAGATTTTTAGCAGAAAAAGCTAATGGTGAACTAGAAATGGCATTAGAAAAAGCTGCACAATAAAGTATATAAAATGAAAAAAACAGAAAAGTTAATAGTAGATATAACATTTAAGCTCCTTTATACAAATGGTTATCACGCTACAGGTCTTACAGAAATATTAGAACAAGCAAACATGACAAAAGGTGCAATGTACTATCATTTTAAGTCAAAGCATGATCTTGTGTTATCCACAATTACTTATTATTCAGAATCTATGCTCAATGATAACTGGATAGAGCCATTTAATGATTCTTCTCAGCCAATAGAAGCATTAATCAATCAGATTAATGCATATAAAGATATGTTTGCAAATAAAAAGCATTTTTTAAATGTAAAGCATGGTTGTCCTATTGGTAATTTTGTATCAGATATGAGTGATATGAATGATGAGTTATTTACGTATTTAAAAGAGGTATATCTTCGTTGGCAAGAATCATTTGAAAAAGTTTTAACAAAAGCTCAAACACTAGGACAAACAGCAACAAAGTTTGATTCTAAAAAGCAAGCTTTCTTTATCATCTCTTCTATAGAAGGAAGCATATCTAGTGCCAAAGCTGTTAATGATTTCGTAGTTCTTGAAGATAGTCTTGCTATTTTAACGAACTATATTAAAAAACTTTAATTAATTTCATATTTGGATATAATCTTTAAAAATATATTTTAAAGGTACTAATATGGAATGCGAATTTCCGAGTGTAAACTCTAACAATAAAGAAATTTTAGAAATCTTAGATAGCGTAAAAACAATAGCAATTCTAGGTTTGTCGCCTGATGAATCAAAAGCTAGTAATATGGTAGGGAAATTTCTTCAAGACAAGGGCTATAAGATAGTACCTGTCTATCCAAAAGAAGACACTATTCTTGGTGAAAAAGTTTATAGAAGCTTAGCCGAAATTCCTTTTGCAATAGATATGGTAGATGTTTTCAGAAAGCCAAAAGCTTTTGATGCGATTGCAGATGCCTGTATAGAGCGTGGAGATGTAAAAGTTTTTTGGGGGCAACTTGGACTTGTGAATAACGAAGCTGCACAAAAAGCAAAAGATGCTGGGATGAAGGTTGTTCAAAACCATTGTCCAAAAATAGAACTACAAAATAGAGTAGGATAGGGCTTGTTAGACTTAGAGAAAATATATCAAGCACAAGAAAGAATAGCAGATATAGTTGTTAAAACTCCTTTTTCTTACGCACCTTATTTAAGTGAAATTTCCGGTTCTGAGGTTTATTTAAAAAAAGAGAATCTCCAAATTACGGGTGCTTTTAAAATTCGAGGTGCGTATAATAAAATAGCTTCATTAACTGATGAGCAACTCTCTTGTGGAGTTGTAGCAGCGAGTGCAGGTAATCATGCACAAGGTGTTGCTCTTTCTGCTTCTAAGTTTGGGATAAAGGCTGTTATAGTTATGCCCGAATCTACACCGCTTACAAAGGTTAACGGTGTCAAGCACTTTGGTGCAGAAGTTATTTTATCTGGTGCTAATTATGATGAAGCATATGCATACGCTACGCAGTATGGAAAAGAAAACTCTTTAACTTTCATACATCCATTTGAAGATGAAGAGGTTATCGCAGGTCAAGGCACGGTGGCGCTTGATATTTTAGAATCTTGTGAAGATTTAGATGCTGTTGTGATTCCGGTTGGTGGTGGTGGTCTTATATCTGGTATGGCAATAGTATTAAAAGCCTTGAATCCAAATATTGAAATCATCGGGGTGGGTGCAAGTGGTGCACCGGCTTTAAAGAACTCATTTGATTTAAAATACGCTGTTGATTCAGCGAGTGTGAGAACAATTGCAGATGGTATTGCTGTTCGTGATACATCTGAAGTTACTTTAGCACATATGCTAGAAAATGTAGATAGATTTATAAGCGTTGATGATGAAGAGATAGCATCTGCGATTTTGTTTTTACTTGAGAAGCAAAAACTTGTAGTTGAAGGTGCTGGAGCTGTTGGTATTGCAGCATTACTTCATAAAAAACTCGAATCATTAAAAGGGAAAAAAGTAGCAGTAGTTTTAAGTGGTGGTAACATGGATGTTACATTACTTTCTGTTATAATTGAAAAAGGTCTTTTGAAATCTGGTAGAAAAATGAATGTAACAGTAACACTTGTTGATAAACCAGGTTCACTTCATAGATTTACGCAAGTTTTACAAGAATTAAATGCTAACATTGTCCATATTGCATATGATAGAATCTCTGTTTCTCTTGATTATGGTGATGCTAACGTAACCGTACACATGGAAACCAAAGGTGAAGAGCATCAAGAAGAGATACGAAATGTATTAAAAAAAGAGGGCTATTTAAGGGGCTAAAACATGGATGTAGTAAAAAGCAAAAACTTTAAAGAACCTATAGTTCTTACAAAAATTCTTGATGATGGAAGTTTACTTGTAGTAGATGCAAAAACTACCATTCGATTTTTAAATAAAGATAGCTTAGAATTACTAGATGGTTTTAAGGTAAATATCAAACATCTAAGATATAAAACTGATGTTGTAGCCTTTTCTTCTGATGGTGCTGTATTTTCAAGCTTAAGTTCTGATTGTAAAGAATCGAGATTATACGATGCTAAAACAAAAAAAGCGATAACAAAAGTCGATAGACATCATGGTGAAGTTTCTTGCGTTGGAATTGACAATGGAAATAAATATATGTTTTCTTGTGGTGATGATGGAAAAACTTTTGCTATAGATATAAAGAGTGGTAAACTTGCATTTACACTTCCTGTTCATGTTGATACAGTAAATGACATAGTATTTAGTTCAAATGAAAACTGGGTTGCTACATGCTCATACGATAGAAAAATATCAATCTTCCATCTTTCGATGATGACGCCTAAACATAAACTAAAAGCGCATGCTGCACCAGTTATGAAAATGGCATTTATCGGTCAAAATAAACTTTTCAGTGTAGATAAAAATGCAAATGGTATTATTTGGAATATATATAGTGCAAAGGTTATTGAACGGCTAGAAGGCATTCATGATGATGTTACACAAGTTACTACGGCAGAGAATGATCAGTTTCTTTTTTTAGGTACAGCACTTGGATATATTATCGTATATGATTTAAAAACATATGAACAATTATCCCGTATGTATATCAAGTTAAAATCAAGTATCACTTCTCTTATTTTTGATGAAGAAAAAAAATATCTCATAGTTTCATGCGAAGATGGTAATTTATTGTATTATAATATTTATGAAGGTGAGGATCGTCTTAAAACCTTACTTAAAGAAAAAAAGTACGCTAATATTCATTCATATACAGAAGTAAATCCACTTTTAGCATATACAAAAATTTATAAATTAGTATCGAATCTTTGGGAAAATACACTTAAAAAATCTATTTTATGTCTGCAAAAAAGCGATAAAAAAATGGCAATTGCTTTATTTACCCAATTTAAAAATATACCAGAGAAAAATAGAATTATTCAGCAGGTTATGAGTGAATATGAAGAATATGATAAGTTTGTGCTTCTTGCAAAAGAGGGAAAAATAGTTTTAGCATATAGTCTAGCAAATAAACATCCTATGTACAAAGAATCAGCAATATTTAAATCCTTAGAAGCGCGATGGAAAAAAGCATTTGCTCTTGCACAAAAATATTCAATAGACCCCAAAGGAGGAGAAAAAGCAAGAGAAGTTCTCGCTCCATATAGAGGTATTAGTGATAAAACTAAACTGATGCAAGAGTTACTTACACAAGGTGAAGTATATAAAAGATTTCGAGTAGCTCTTGGTCAAAAAGATTTTAAAATAGCCTTTGAATATACAAAACTACACCCCTTTTTAAAAGAATTTCCAGAGTATATGACGATTATGAATTATGGAGATACTTTATATATGAAGTCCCAAGAGTTTATTAATGCTGGAGATACACATGCCGCGATAAAAATGCTTAGAATACTAACTGATTTTCCTGATTTTAGTACAGAGGTTAAAGAATTAATGGTAGATATAGAATCAAAACAAAAATTCTTTAAAGCACTTAAAGATGAAGACATTATTGCTGCTTACAATATGCTAGACCACTCGGATGATCTTCAAGAAACTGAAGATGGAAAAATTTTACAAGAACAATGGAATAAGGATCTAAGCATTGCTAATGGTTATGCGGTTGAAGGAGATGTTCGAGGTATAGAAAAAGCACTCAAAGAATACATGACAATAAATTCAAAATATATGTCTTTAGGAAGTGTATTTGGATGGTGTTATATGATTCAGCTCGAACTTGCGATAAAGGCAAAAAAAGACCAGGCTGTTATAGAAAATGGTATTAAAAACTATATTTTAAACTTTGGTTTACAAGACCAAATCCTTTCTTTTTATGAAATTTTTAAAGCCAAATTTCCATCTTCAAAATTAAACCTTGAACTTCTTACAAAGGGCTCGTTAAGTATGTGGAGACCTTCTATGATTATAGACTCAATCTTAGATTAGAGTTTATCCGTTAACTTACATTCCCTTTTAACCTAAAATATAGCTCCACTAAAGTATAATCATCTAATTTTTAAAATTACAATTTTTATAGGAGACTTATATGCAAATGAGCGGTGCACAGATGGTCATTGAAGCTTTAATCGCAGAGGGTGTTGACACAGTTTTTGGTTACCCAGGTGGAGCGATTATGAATGTCTATGACGAAATATATAAGCAAGATGGATTTCAGCATATTTTAAATCGTCACGAACAAGCATCAATTCATGCTGCTGAGGGATACTCAAAAGCAAGTGGAAAAGTTGGTGTAGCTATGATTACTTCTGGACCTGGTTTTACAAATGCAGTGACCGGTTTAGCAGATGCATATATGGATTCAATCCCCTTAGTTGTTATCTCTGGGCAGGTTCCTATGAGCCTTATTGGAACAGATGGTTTTCAAGAAATTGACGCGGTTGGAATCTCTCGTCCTTGTACAAAGCATAATTACCTTGTAACAGACGCAGCAGATTTACCTCGTGTACTTAAAGAGGCTTTTTATATAGCTCGAACTGGTCGTCCAGGTCCTGTTCATGTTGATATTCCAAAAGATGTTACAGCACAAATTGCAGAGTTTGATTATGATGTGAAACTTCAACTAGAAACGTATAAGCCTCATACAAAAGGTAATCCTCGTCAGATTAAAAAGGCGATAGAAGCAATTGCTAAAGCAAAAAGACCACTATTTTACCTTGGTGGTGGAATCATCAATGCAAACGCTTCAGATGAAGTTCGAGAACTAATCCATAAAACTGGAATTCCTGCAGTTGAAACATTTATGGCTAGAGGTGTGCTTTCACACGATGATGCACTTCTAATTGGAATGCTTGGTATGCACGGTTCTTACGCATCAAATATGGCTATGAGTGAGACCGACTTAGTTATTGGTCTTGGTGTACGATTTGATGACCGTGTAACTGGTAAGCTTTCAGAGTTTGCAAAAAATGCTGATGTTATCCATGTAGATATTGATCCAGCTTCAATTTCTAAACTTGTAAATGCAGATTATCCAATTGTTGGTGATGTAAAGCTTGTTGTTCAAGATATGTTAGCTGATGTATCAAAAATTCGTAGCGAGAAGTATGAAACATGGAGAGATACGATTAGTAACTTCGCTGAGTTACATCCTTTGACTTTTCATGAAGATTCTGAGAGACTTAAACCTCAATGGGTTGTAAAGCGTGTAGGTGAACTCTTAGGTGATAGTGCTAATATCTCTACAGATGTTGGACAGCATCAAATGTGGTCAGCACAGTTTTACCCATTTTCTCGTCCTCGTCAGTTTATCTCTTCTGGTGGACTTGGAACGATGGGCTTTGGTTTTCCAGCGGCTATTGGTGTTAAAGCGGCATCTCCAGAAAAAACAAGTATCAACTTTACAGGTGATGGCTCGATTCTTATGAACTGTCAAGAATTAATGACAGCAGTAGAGAAAAAAATTCCAGTAATCAACATTATTTTAAATAATAATTTCCTTGGTATGGTTCGTCAGTGGCAAACACTTTTTTATGATAAACGCCATAGTGAAACAGATTTATCTGTTCAACCAGACTTTGTAAAACTTGCAGAAGCTTTTGGTGGAATAGGGTATCGAGTAAATACAAAAGAAGAATTTGATGCAGCACTTAAAGATGCGGTTGAGAAAAATATAGTTGCCTTTATAGAAGTAATTGTACATAGAATGGAAAATGTTATGCCAATGGTACCATCAGGTGGTAGTTTATTTAACATGATGTTATTAGAAAAAAAGGAGACAAAATAATGACTGCAAATACTGATAATAGTGAAAGAAGAATAGTTTCAGTTATTGTAGTAAATGAGGCAAGTGTACTTTCTCGTATAACAAACCTTTTCTCTGGTCGTGGATATAATATTACATCACTTACAGTGGCTCCAATTCCTGATTCCAAGTATTCTCGTTTAACTATAGTTACCGCTGGTTCTATTCGTGTAATTGAGCAGATTACAAAACAACTTCATAAGCTTCTTCCCGTTCTTCGTGTGTATGAGCATGCAGATATGGTTGAAAAAGAGATGGCGCTAGTAAAGTTTCCAATTACTGAAAATATTAGTGATATAAGTACTTTATGTAATGCTTATAATGGAAAAATAGTAAATTCTAGTGAGAATGTTATTATAGTAATGGTTGCGGATGAACCTTATAGAGTTGAAAACTTCTTAAAAGCTATTAAGCGCTACCATCCTAAAGAGATAGTTAGAAGTGGCGCTGTAGCTTTAGAGAGATAGTATGAAGTTAAGTGAAATTGCAAAGATTATCGGTGCTGAGTTTAAGGGTGAAGATAAAGAAATAAGCAAAATGAAAGCTTTAAGAGATGCTACTTCTGATGAGTTGTCTTTTATATCAAATGCAAAATATGTTAAAGATATTTCTATTTCAAATGCTGCAGTTATTATTGTGGATGAAAAAACAAAAGAGTATGTTCCCAATGGTGCGGTAGCTCTTGTTGTTGAGAATCCATATTGGGAGATGGCAGTATTATCTAAAAGCTTTGCTCCCTTGATTGAAGATGATACACGGCCTATCGCTGAGATAGGTGAGGGTAGTAGAGTGTCTTCTAAGGCAGAGATTGCTAATGGTGCTAAGATTGGTAAGAATTGTACGATTCTTGCCCATGTATATATCGGTACAAATACAGTTATTGGTGACAACACCATTATATATCCAAATGTGACAGTTTACAGAGATTGTGTAATTGGTAAAGACTGTAGGATTCTTGTAAATACTACTAGCGGAAGTGATGGATTTGGATTTGCGACAAATAGAAATGGTGAGCATAAGAAGAGTTATCAAAATGGAAATGTGGTTATAGAAGATGATGTGGAAATTGGAAGATCAAAAACAGTTGATAGAGCAGTTTTTGGTAGTACTTTGATTAAAAAAGGTGTTCGAATAGATAATCTTGTTCAAATTGGACATAACTGTGAGATTGGTGAGTACTCTGTTTTTGTAGCACAATCAGGAAGTGCAGGTTCTACAAAACTTGGACGTAATGTTGTAGTAGGTGGGCAATCAGCTTTTGCTGGTCATTTAGAAATAGCTCCATTCAGTCAGTTCGCAGCACGGAGTGGAATCACAAAAAGTATTAAAGAAAGTGGAAAAACATATGGTGGTTTTCCATTATTAGAGCAAAGAACATGGCTAAAACTTCAGGTTAGAATCGCTAGACTATTAAAATAGATAAAACAAAGGAATTTAAAATGAGTACAATCGCATTAAGTGGAACAAAGAAAGGTGTTATTTCTGTAACTAAGATAGATGAACCGTATGGAAAAGATAGTCATAGTGTTGTAAGTATCGGTATCTCTTTAGTTGGTAATACAGAAGAGCCAGAATGGAAAGTTCATTTACCGATGGATAATCTTGATGCAGTTATTGAGGCTCTTCAAGACCTAAAGGGCAGTGCAGACTAGGTGCCCCTTGAGGGTAAAAAAACTAAATTTTTTTCTGTCAAGCTTTAAAGTAGGGAGAACCTACTTTTTAAGTTCTTTTACAAAATCCGCAATTCTAGCAATCCCATCGCGAATAGTATTAATATCTGTCGCAAAACTAAGTCTAAAGTATCCCTCACTACCAAATGCTACACCTGGAACAACAGCGACTAGTTTTTTATCTAATAACTCTTTAGCAAATGTAAGAGAATCATTACTTACATCTTTAATATTTACAAACAGATAAAATGCACCATCAGGTTTTAAAACACTAAGTCCATCTATTTCATTCATAAGTTTTACAGCTTCATCTCTACGTTTTATAAAAGCTTCTTTCATCATAGCGATATCTGCATCAGCAGAACCATCAAGACCAGCGATAGCAGCCATTTGAGTGATAGAGTTGATATTTGATGTGCTTTGCGATTGAAGCTTCTTAGTAGCTTTAATAAGCTCAGTATCATGCGCCGCCATATAACCAAATCTCCAACCCGTCATTGCAACTGATTTAGAAAGACCATTAATTGTAACTGTTCTTTTGAACATATCTTCACTAACAGCTGCACATGAAGTAAATGTACCTTTGTATGTAAGTTTCTCGTACATCTCATCAGATGCTACTATAATATCTGTTCCTTCAAGAACCTTACCAAGTGCTGTAAGTTCCTCTTTTGTATAAATAGAACCAGTAGGATTTGATGGAGTAGTTAAGATTAACATTCTTGTTTTGTCAGTGATAGCCGCTTTTAATTGCTTAGGTGTGATTTTAAAGCCATCAGTATCATGCGTTTGAATCTCTACAACTTTACCACCACAGTAGTTTACAAGTTCAGGATAAGTAACCCAATAAGGTGCAGGAATAATAACTTCTGCTCCATCTTCAATAACAGCAGAAAAAAGATTAAAAAGTGAGTGCTTAGCACCATTGTTAACCATTATTTGGTTTGTAGCATATGTCAAGCCATTGTCACGCTTTAATTTATTTGCAATAGCTTCTCTTAGTGCAGGTACCCCATCAACGGCAGTGTATTTTGTAAAGTCGTTGTTGATAGCTGCAATAGCTGCATCTTTAATAACTTGAGGTGTACCAAAATCTGGCTCTCCTGCTGAAAAGCTAAGAATATCTTTTCCCTCAGCTTTTAACTCTTGAGCTAATGTAGTAATAGCAATAGTAATTGATTCAGATAGTGTGTTAACGCGTTTTGTAAGCATAAATACCCTTTAGGTGAAAATATAGGGTAATTATACTAAAAGAATAATATATATAAGTTTAGAGTTTCTCTAAATCAACATTTCCATCAGTTTCTTTAACAAGTTGATCCATTAAGGCAAAGAGTTCTTGACTTGCTGCTTCTGATTGTTCAAAGTTTTTGATAACAGTAGCTTTATTTGAGTGCAATGATTTAATTCCCTCATCTACAAAAACAATATTCCTTGCAATTGCTTTATGAAAAGAAGCGTGTATAGCATCCATCTTAGCAAGAGTTTTATTACCTTCAAAAAGTTTAACTGCAACAGTATCATACCATTTTCCAAAAGCACATGCATGGTGGTCTGATTTGAGTTTTTCATTATTATTTGAAGCATTTGTTACGGCTGTATATCCAGCGGATTTAAATATAATATGTTGAATTTTATAGATTGTCATCATTAAATCAATAGTATTTTTATTTGCACTTCTTGAATCTTGCTCTAAGCGTTGATTA
>JAFLJZ010000064.1 GCA_022712775.1 Sulfurimonas sp. | reverse complement strand
CGTATAACATGGAAAACATTGACTCTGGTCTTTTCATCTTTTTAGCTGTCTGTAATCCTGGAATCAAGGCTGAAGATGTAGAAGCTGAATTAATAGAGCAAATCGAGCTTATGAAAACTACTAAGGTTACAAAAGCAGAACTTGATAAAGTTAAAGTAAACACTAAATCAGACTTTATTTACTCTTTAGAGAGTTCGACTTCTGTTGCAAACCTATATGGTAGTTACCTCGTTCGTGGAGACATTAGCCCTCTTATGACCTATGAAGAAGATGTTAAAAAAGTAACTGCCAAAAAAATTCAAGATGCCGCGAAAAAGTATTTCAACTTTGATAAATCTACAACTGTGATTCTTAAAAAAGGTAAGTAGATGAGATACATACTAGCAGTACTTGCAATTTTCATTCTTTCTGGTTGTTTAGGTAAAGCACCCGTAACTGATAGAAGCCAGATAGTTTTTATGTCACAAGATGAAGAAAATTCTATGGGTGCTCAAAGCTACCAAGAGTTTTTAGCGACTGCTAAAATAAGTACAGACAAGGTACAAACTGCTAGAATCAAAAGAATCGGAAATAAAATTGCAAAAGCTGCTAATAAACCTGATTTTAAGTGGGAATTTAACCTTATAGACGACCCCTCCGTAAATGCTTGGTGTATGCCCGGTGGAAAAGTTGTTGTGTATAGTGGAATCTTAAAAATGGCAAAGAATGACGACCAACTTGCAACTATTATGTCGCATGAAGTGTCTCATGCCCTCGCACGTCATGGTGCTGAGAGAATGAGTCACCAACAAATCTCTTCAGGATTGCAACAAATCGGAAATCTTGTTTTAGATGCAACAGCACCAGAGTATGCAACTGCTTTTAATATGGCTTATGGAGTAGGAACACAATACGGTGTTATGCTTCCTTATGGACGAGCACATGAACACGAAGCAGATGAAATTGGAATTCACCTTATGCACAAGGCTGGGTACAATATGCACGAGGCTGTAAACTTTTGGAAAAATATGAAGGCAGCAAATTCAAATGCTCCTGCAGAGTTTTTATCTACACACCCTAGTGATGATCATAGAATCAAAGAGATAACTAGAATCATAAAAACTATAGAAACTACAAAGTAAGTTCTTAATTTTTGTTATGTAGAAGGTTTTACTTGTTTATATAAAGTTTCCTTCTCTATATTTCCATTTCTTTTATAGAGTATTTCTTTTGTTTTTTTCCCATTAAAATAAGTACATTGTGATTGAAGCTCTCCAGAATAAAAATATGAATTAATTATTCCCGAACCCCGTCTCATATCTTTTTTAATTTTTCCATTTATAGTAAATGTTTTAATATAAGAAATTTGTTCATACTTGTTATGATTTGAAAGCATTTTTTCACGTCCAATCTCATAATAACTTTTTGCAAAACCATAAAGTTTATCATTTCTCATATGAACAATATATTCTAAGCGTCCACTTTTGTAATAAGCTTTAAACACTCCATTCTTTTTTCCATTTTTATACATCTCTTCTTTATGTATATTCCCATTATTATAGTAAGTAGTTGATTTTCCTTCTAGTTTTCCATTAATATAAAATTGTATGATTTTTAAAGAAGAATCTTTATAGTACTCAATAAATTCTCCATGATAAACATTATTTTTATAGCCGATTTCTCGTAATAAATTTTCATTTTTATAGTAAATTTCTTCCTGACCATGTTTCATAAAGTTAATATATTTTGTTTTTTTATATAGCTGTCCTGATGCATAATATGTATAAATATACTCTTCAATTATTTCATCAACACCACTTATCATCTCTCCTATCAATCTTCCCTTATAATCATAAGTTTTTTGTATTTCTACTGGTATCTCTGCTTTCTTAGTATCTACATTTTTACTACTACAAGCAGATATTAAAATAATAATACAGATACTAAAAAATAATCTCATTAATTTTAAAGGCATATATAACCAACTCTTTTTATTGTTTTTAGATGAGTATTTTATCCAAAAGCATCTACTAGAGAACTTTAATATTTATTAATCCTACTATCTACATTTATAATCTGTGATAAACTCAACTGAAGTTCTGTATTATTTCAAAAAAATTGGAGAAGAAATGAAAAAAATAGTACTAGGATTAATCGCTACCTTATTGTTTGTAGGGTGTAGTGCAGAGAAAAAAGTTGATGAAAATGTAGAACCAGCATTAGTTGTTGGTAAGTCTTTAGCAGATTTTAAACTTGATGATCAGCTTGAAACACCGCATACACTCAGCACATCAACAACAAAACTTATCTTTGTTTTTTCAGACGATATGGGTCACCTAGCTAATGATTATTTTGTAACAAAAGAACCATCGTACTTAAGTGATAACAATACACAATTTGTAGCAGATATAAGTGGAGCACCTTCACTCATTCAAAGTATGTTTATTAAGCCAGGACTTAAAGACTTTAAACATACTGTTTTAGTTTTAAGTGAAAAAGAAGTTTCAGCACCATTTCGTGCAAAAATGGATACTGAAAAAGTTGTTGTTGTATACCTAGAAAACAAAACAATTACACAAATCAAAACTATCTCTACACAAGACGAACTAATAGCTACTATAGAAGCTAAGTAGTCCTTTCATAAGTACATATCTTTGTACTTATAAAGTTACCTCAAAGTCAAATGATGGACGACCGAGGTAAAAGCCTTGCATATAATCAACTCCCAACTCACTTAAGACTTCAAATTCTTCTTTTGTTTCAACATGTTCAGCCACTGTTGCCATATTCATATTTTTAGTAAAATCAACAATACTTTTAACCATAAAATACGCCTCAGAACTCTGGTCAATATTCTTAATCAAAGAGCCATCTATTTTTAATATATCAATATCTAAATCCAATAAATAGCGGAAGTTTGCAAACCCACTTCCAAAATCATCCAAAGCAATTTTTAAACCGAGATTTTCAAGCACTTTTATTCTTTTTTTAACTAGCTCAAAATTCAATATCTCTTCATGTTCTAAAATTTCTACTGTTAATCGCGCTGCTAATTCTGGTTTATTTTTCAAGCTAGTTTTGAACAACATGATTAATTCATTATTTAAAATATCTTGTATATCAAGGTTCATACTAAGCTGATAATCTGTTTCATTAAGTGTTTTTATGGCTGTATTTAAAACAATGCTTGTTAATTTAATATATACCTGTGTATTACGTATAGATGGTAAAAATTCATTTGGAGTAATTATATCACCATTTTTATCAATCAAACGTATCAGCATCTCATACTTATCAATTTTTTTGCTTTTATTAGAGTAAATTGGCTGATAAGCACATTTAATTCTATCTTCATCTATAGCTAGCTGTATATCACTAATTCGCTTAGATGATGTACTTTGACAATCTTCTTCATTTTGAAATACTTCTACCCTATTACGTCCAGAAGATTTTGCTATATATAATTGTTCATCAGCAATTTTAATTGCTTCTTCAATATTTTTTGCACGGTAAGGAAAAGGGTTAACACCTATAGAAAGCGTTATGTTAATCTGATGATTATTCGCGTGAATTGTATGTTTCATAATAGTAGTTCGAATTCTATTGGCTATAGTTATTGAATCAAAAAGGTTTTGCTTATAGATTAAAAGTAAAAACTCTTCACCACCAAAACGTATAAGTACGTCCTCTTTTCGAATTAGGTTATTGATTTTTTGAGAAATTATCATTAGTACTTCATCACCAGCATTATGTCCATAATTATCATTAACAAGCTTAAAAAAATCAAGGTCAATCATCATTAAATGATAATCTTTTAGAGAGGCATAGTCTAAAAATTCTGAAAGATACTGTCGATTGTAAACTTTCGTTAAAGGATCTAAAAAACTTTTCTTTCTTATCTTGTAATAAAGATAAAGTAATGCTATTGCCAAAGTAAGCATAAGCAACATAAATAAGCTCACATATAAATATAAACTCTCTAGTGGGTCTAGGATATTAAGTATTTGAGTGTATACATCATAAGTAAAATCCGCCCCAATCACTGCAATAACTTTGCCATTTAAAACAACAGGATATGCAACTGACACCCATAATAATTCTAACTCTTCTTGATGTATAATTTGCACCTTAGCTGTACTATATGCTTCGTCCCATATATCCGTTTGGGGATGAAACCTTTGATTCAATTCAGATTTTTCATTAACATCTAATGTAGCATCTAGTAAAAAACGAAAGTGAGCATTTTCATCTCTGTATAAAAGATATAAATACTTAATTTCTTTTCCCTCAATCAGTCGTAATCGATTTTCATATTCTATACATAACTGCTCATTGTTTTGCAAATCATCTTTCAGGTTATCTCCAAATTTTTCGACAATTATTTTAGAATAATTATCAAATAATTGTAATTTTTCATCTATCAGATGTTCTTTTATAATTTTAAAAACATCTTCTTTAGTTTGTATATATTCAAGGTAGATGATAAAAGACATGAAAATCATAAGTGGAACTACAATCATAAAAATGAGGAAGCTTCTTCCAACTCTTAATAAGCGTAACATTTAAGGCTCTATATACTTATCAAAACTAGAATCTAGTTTAATATTGTGCTTATCTAAGCGGCTTTTATAAAAAAGAATATTTGGACGTCCTTTTTGCCAAAAAAAAGCTCCTATAACATTCGGATTTTTTAAATGATAATACCTTGTTCCAAAAAGTATTTTATTCTTGCATTCATATGGAATATTTTTCACATTTGAAAGAATAACAATATCTGCCTCAGAACAATTTTTTAGTATATTTATATTTCCTGGATACTTTTGAATGGATTCTATGCGAGTATGGATATACACAGGTGCATAATATTTTCCACTTAGAGAATTTACTATATTATTGAATATACTCGATGCAATTTTTTCATTATCGCCATACATAGTGCTAATCAATAAACATAGTAATAATATTTTCAAAATAAGTACTCCAAGCCAAAGAGAAATCGACGCTCAACTATAGGAATATTTATACTATCTTGGATAGGAGTACTTTTTGTTATAAAGTTTTGCTCCAATCCTGAATCAAATACGTTTTCACCTTTTAGTTGAACATGCAAGTCTTTACTATAAGCATATCTAATACCAAAAGAATAATCATATCCCGTTGGTAAGTCTTTATATCCACTATGAATAACAAGTTCGTTAAAAAAATCATATTTAGCTACTGTATTCAACATTCGAATTACATGCGTATAATGCTCAGTAATATCTTTATCATACGGAGATTCTATATATGTGTAACTTGTTTGTAACTCAATCTTATCTTTTTCTCTAAAGTAATATGTAAGTTCTAATGCAGCTGACCTACCTTCAATTTCTACATTAGAGTTTGTCATAACAAAGTTCGAATCTAAGATTGGGATATCTTCATTCACCCCATACCCAAGAATCATCTTATAAAGTATATCTGATGGTTGATAACTAAACTCTTGAAAAATAGCCTTATATATTTCTGTTTGTAGGCTCGCATTTCCATAATGTGGAGATATCGTCATATAAGGCTCTGAAGCAAACTCTTGATGTGATAAAAAAGTTTTCCAAACAAAGGTTTCGTTCGTATAAATGTACCCTAAACGAAATTGATATGTATTTGGGTCATCTACATTTCCATCCCTTTGATACATCTGGTTCATTAAAGAGATACTAATCATATGATTATCATTGATTGATATTAAGTCTTGGAGAAAAAATGAATATATATTTTCTCTATAATATGCTTGTGTTATAGGAGCTATTGGTATATCAAAAACAACATCAGTTAAGTCAAAGTTCTTATGTCTAAACTGCATACCAAAGGAAATATCATGATTTTCTATAGAGAAATCTTTTTTTATACTTGCTGTAAACGCTTCTTCTTTAATGTTTTGATCAAGAGAGGTAACTAATGCAACACCAGGAGGCGATGTAATTGGAATAATAACAGGGGTAGTAGAATCATAAGTATATGAAAAATCATTTGCAGCATGAATGTAAGAGAGGTTAACACTTAAGGTGTCGTTCATAAATTTAGAGTTAAGCGTGGCATTAATAAAATGAGATTTAACAGTTGTTTGTTCTGGTACATTCCCCACTAAAGAACCTAAAAAAGCATCTCCTTTTGCTTGCATAGCATGGAACTCGACCTTATGGTTTTCAAATTCAAAAGAACTATAAAAACGATTTGTAAGCTTATCTCTTTTTAGAATCTCCGCATCTTTTTTGTATCTATCTTTTCTTTCATCTGTGTGGTTTGCATACATAAAATACGAAACTTCATCTTCAGTGTTTGCATAATAAACGTTTTGTTTATTAGTCCCATGCGTTCCAACTAAAGCCTTTACTCGTCCACCTTCATCATGTTTAGGACTTTTTGTATATAAACGAATAACTATAGTTGCTGGTTCAACTCCAAAATCAAATGACGGAAAACCTTGATAAATCTCAACATGGTCTATAAAATCCATCTCCATGTCACCAAAACTAATAAAACCACTACCACTAATTGAAGTTAGCAATTCATTTTCATTTAAATAAACACGAATACTTTTTGAGTAGTAAGCAAGAGGATCTTGATTTAAAATATCTGGCTGGGCAATACGATTTTCATGGTATGAGAAGAATCTAAGTGATTTAAGAATATCCTTTAACGATTCTACCTGCATGCGTTCTAAATCATCACGAGTATAGACTATTAAATTACCGGCACTTTCATCTTTTGTTTTTTTTGAAAGTTCCGATTCTGCTTGATAACTTTGGAGTAAAGAACCTATATCTTCTCCTGACAAAGTTATAAATAACAAAAGAAATAATATGATTTTCATAATACATTGACCTTATACTAAGATTCATTATATTCTCTATTCTCTTCCTTTAGCACTTAATTCCTACTTAAAATAGATATTATATGTATAATGTCTCCTAACAAACACATTAACCAAACATCCCTATTTTAAATTATTTAGCTATAATCCCCTATTATTAAAATAAGGTTAGATAGATGAATATAGTAACAGGTTCTTCAACAGCACTCATTACTCCATTTAAAATTGGAAAACTAGATGAGCAGACATATGCTGCACTTATACAAAGACAAATCAACAACGGTATGGACGCAGTTTGTCCAGTTGGAACTACTGGCGAGAGCGCTACACTTACAGTAGATGAAGATATACGTTGTATGGAGATTGCAGTTGAAGTTTGTAAGGGTACAAACACTAAGGTTCTTGCGGGTGCAGGAAGTAACTCTACAGCAGAAGCAATAAACACAGCTGCACGTGCACAAAGTTGTGGTGTTGATGCAATCTTTTCTGTTGCACCTTACTATAACAAGCCATCTCAAGAAGGGATTTACCAACACTATAAAGCAATAGCTGAATCGGTGAGTGACTTACCTTTTATGCTTTATAATGTTCCTGGTCGTACAGTTTGTGACATCTCTGCTGAGACTGTAATACGACTTTTTGATGATGTAAAAAACATCTATGGAATCAAAGAAGCAACAGGGAGTTTAGAGCGTACTGTCGCCCTACTTTCAGAGAGACCTGAACTTAAAGTCTTCTCTGGTGATGATGCTATTGATTACCCAATTTTAGCAAATGGTGGAGCTGGAATTACATCTGTAACTTCTAACCTTATGCCTGATTTAAAGAGCGAACTAGTACGTTTAGCTTTATCTGGTGACTTTGCAGGGGCTAAAGCTATTAACGATAAACTCTATCCTCTTAATTCAGTTATGTTTTGTGAATCTAATCCTATGCCTATCAAAGCAGCTATGTATATTGCAGGGCTGATTCCAACTTTAGAATACAGACTTCCTCTTGTAGCTCCAAGTCTAGAGAGCATGAAAAAAATCGAAGAAGTAATGAAAAATTACGATATTAAAGGACTATAAGAATGGAACAAACCATAGGAAGAACGATGGAAGGTAAGACGTTATTTATATCGGGCGGAACACGTGGAATCGGTAAAGCAGTTGTTTATGCATTTGCAGAGCGTGGTTGTAATGTAGCTTTTACATATGCTTCAAATGCTGATATTGCAAAAGAAATCATAGCAGATGTAGAATCTAAGTACGGAATTAAATCTCGTGCATATAAACTAGATATTATGGAGCCTTTAACATATAAAGATGTTTATAAAGAGTTTGATGAAGACTTCGATAGTTTAAACTTTTTCATCTCAAACGCTATCATCTCTGGTCGTTCTGTTGTTGGTGGGTTTGCTCCATTTATGAGACTTAAACCAAAAGGACTTACAAACATTTATACGGCTACAGTAGCTGCTTTTGTCGTAGGTGCTCAAGAAGCAACAAAACGAATAGAAAAAGTTGGTGGTGGTTCTATCATAAGCATGAGTTCTACCGGTAACCTAGTTTATACTCCAAACTATTCTGGTCATGGCACAAACAAAGCCGCTGTTGAAACAATGGTTAAATATGCTGCTGCTGAACTTGGTGATAAAGGTATTAGAGTTAATGCTGTAAGTGGTGGTCCAATCGACACAGACGCATTAAAAGCATTCCCTAACTACGAAGAAGTAAAAGCAGA
>JAFLJZ010000063.1 GCA_022712775.1 Sulfurimonas sp. | reverse complement strand
ACGACGCTCTTCCGATCTACGAAAAGAAACAGCAATTCCACGATGTGTAACTGGAATTCCTGCATAGGCTGGGACAGATATGGCAGATGTGATTCCCGGAATAATTTCATACACAACTTCTCTTTCTCTGAGATACATCGCTTCTTCACCGCCACGCCCAAAAACAAAAGGATCTCCACCTTTTAAACGAACAACATTCTCATACTTTATAGAATTTTGGAAGATTACTTCATTTATTTCATCTTGTTCCAAGATATGTCGTCCATCTTCTTTTCCAACATACACAAACTCGCAACCACTTTTGGCTTCTTTTAAAATATCTGGATTTGCAAGACGGTCATAAATAATTACATCTGCACTTTGAATCACACGAAGTGCCTTCAATGTCAATAGTTCAATGTCACCAGGACCAGCTCCTGTTAAATATACTTTACTCATTTTAAAATACCTTTCTTATAGATGCAATTATATCCGTTAATATGTTAATATTCGCTCCATGAATCAAAAATTATATATGGTCTCATTAGGACCTGGCGATGTTGAACTTCTTACACTTAAAGCTTTAAATGCTTTTAAAAATTGTGATGCTATTTGTGTCCCAACTAAAAGTGAAGACAATAGTTTTACAAAATCTATATCTTATAAAATCGTAAGTGATGCATTGAAATTACTTAACATTAAAAAAGAGATTATTCCTGTATACTCACCTATGAAGTTCGACAAACAAGACTGGATAAATGAAGCTGATATAGTTATAGAATCTTCAAAAGAATTTTCTTCTGTTTGTTTTGTAACACTTGGTGATGCAGCCATCTATTCAAGTATATACTATCTCTTAGACATCATCAAAGAAAAAGATATAAAGCTTTATGAAAGTTGTGAAGTAATTGCTGGAGTAACCTCATTTTCTGCCGCTTCTGCAAGGGTTCAAAAGGCTTTGTGTCTTGGTGATGAACAATTATTTATACGTCCAATCAACCCGAGAAAAGATGTTCAAACTACAGAGATTCTAATGCGTCCAAAAATCGGTATGGATACAAAAGAATTAGGTGAAGGGGATTTTTATACCTTTGAAAATATGAATTTAAAAGACGAAAAAATCACTCCCTTTAAAATAGAAAAAGTAAAAAAATATATGACACTTTTTCTTAAATTTGCTTCGCGAACTTAATTAATTTTTTTCCAGTTATCTTTTTTCTCACCACTAAGTTCGTACTTATTTAAATAGCCCCGTGGTGTTAAAACTCTTCCATCTTTTGTGAACTTTGTTGTTGAATTTCCAATGAGTAAGGTTGTAGACATATTGACATCTGTGTTCTCAACTCCAGCATCTATAAGTTCTTTTGCTGTGATTATTTTTATAAACTGCTCTTCTCTACCTAAATCACGAGCGATAACTATGATTCTAGAATCTTCTACAGAATCTGCTAATTTATCTAACATTCCACGATACGGTTCTAAGCGACTTTTACTCTTAGGATTATAAATAGAAATCACAAAATCACATTCCAAAGAAAGCTTGATTCTTTTTTGAATGAGTGCAGAATCTGTAAGTCTATCTGAGAGTGAAATCAAACAAAAATCTTGCGAAAGGGGTGCTCCAACTTCTGAAGCTAGGGCTAAAACCGAAGTGATTCCAGGTAATGATTTATACTCGATTGAACCCCAATAATCATTCACATCAATCAGCTCAACAACAAGTGAACCCATAGCATATACATTCGCATCACCATTTGAAACTAAAGCCACAGTTTTACCGTTCTTTGCACTTTCAACTGCATGAGACACGCGTTCAATCTCTTTTGTCATAGGAGTAGTAAATACTTCTCGCTCCCCAATCACATCTGCTAAATCTTTTGCATACTTTGTGTACGCTACGATTAAATCAGCCTCTTCTATCGCTGCTCTTGCCTCATTTGTAAGGTAACGACTTCCACCTGCCCCAGTTGATACTAATGTTAATTTTCCCATTTATTTATTTCCCTTTTTAGTTTTTTTCTTTACCAAACTACTTTGTTTAATAAGCTTTTTTTCATCTGACTTTACTTTTCTTTCTAACTTTTTCAAATCCTCTGAGGCTTTTAATTCTTCAGGTTTAATGCCACTCTCCGTTAAAAGTTTTCTCACGTTTGTATTATTAGTTATATGTTCACTCGTTATTGCACTCTCGCCATATACATTATTTTCTTTTACATTATGGTTTGTTATTTCTGTTGCTAAATTTTTTGCTGTTATTGTTACTGTTGGTAAAAAGTCTGCTAATGCCCTACCTTTTGGGATATTAAGTTTATCTTTCATATTTTGTGTATTATACCCACCAAATAAAGCGTTATCACCTTTTGACCGTATACGACCGAAACCTTTTAAGTCAACACCTCTTTGATAAATATTTTCTGACAATTCTGTTTCAGATGATGTTAACTTTTTTCTTGCTGTTAGTCTGTCTTCGAGTTCTAGTCTTTGTTCTATAAGCTCTTGTTTTCTTGTCTGCAAAGCAAAATAAGTTTGTGCAAAAGCAATAGGTTCTTTTGAACTATCTCCATTTTGAGCTATAAGATAACAAGCATAACGGGTTAGCATAAAATCATCTACTAAAGTCTTCGCACCTGAACCTATAGTGACCTCTTTGCTGACATCAGCAAAATGGTCTGACACTTCATACCCTGACACCTCACAACTTGTTTGTGCTTTTAGTAAAACATTTTGGAAGTTTCTCCACTGCGTATACCCTAGAAGTTGCTGTAAATCTCGTGCATACCAAAACTCTATATCTGCATCTATTTTATTTACAAAAGCTTCAAAGTTTAGTGTCAGTTTTTCAATGGTATTTTTAGTCATTGTAAATATCCTTTTTTATAAGGTTATCAAAATTTGCACCTATCTAGTTAAAATATGACATTTTGTAATAGTTTCGATAGAAATACATTTTCTAAAACGATGCAGCAACAGTTACATTGCCATAAATTCTTTTACTTAAAAAAAGTGTTTTATTTTCACTTGCGAGTAATGATGCTGGTTCGGCTACGCCTTTGATGTTGAAAAACTTTGTTGCTTGTGATGGTGAAAAGTTTTCTTCTAAAGCATTTATCTCTTTTTCGTCAAAGAACTTTAACTCTTTACCTAAATATGAAGCGTATTCTAAAAGCCCGACTTCATCTGCTTTTGCATTAAAACTCGCAAGTGCTACTACATTTTCAATATCTAAACCTTGCTCAAAACAGAATCTCTTGACACTTGAATCTATCTCTTCTTTTGAAGTCCCTCTATTCATTCCTAAACCTAAGGTAATCTTTGTCGGATGAAACTGTAAGGAGTTGTTTCCTAATCTTTGTGGTGTCATGTAGACCGTTGGAATCTCGCTATCGAAATTCTCCATTGTGTCAGGAGTGACGAACACTATACTTCCCTCAGAATAACCCTCAAAGTTTTTCAGTGCTTCTATGGTTGGTGGATAGGCTACAACTTGGACGATTTCTTTGTTGATGATTCTATTTGCAACTACAGCTAATGATTTTAAGTTACTTATTTTATAGGCCATCTTTTTTGCGAACATATCAAAGGCTAAGACTTTTATCTGGTCTGAGGCAGTTGTTACAAAGTTTACACAATCAGGAAGTGCTTCACTTATCTCGGCTGTAAGCTCATTCGCTCCGCCTAAGTGACCAGAAAGAAGAGGAATAATTCTTTTTAAATCAAGCGTCATAATCACAACAGCAGGATCCGTTGCCTTATCTTTTAAATGTGGTGCTATTTTACGGATAACAGCTCCCGTAGCCATAATGAAAATAATCGCATCAAACTCAGCCCATGCAGTAGCCATAATATCATCCACTTTCTTGAAAATTACGAAACCATCGCCCTCTTCACTTTTGTTAAAGACCGTACACTTATGGTTTTTTAAAGCTGGTAAAAGTTTTTTAGCCGATTCTAAACTCGGGTTATTTATAGTAGCAATAGCTATCTTCATATTTTCTCTTTATAATGATTTGGAGGTTTTTTCACCCTCTTTTTTATACTTTGTGGCATAAAGGTGTGATTCTACACTTGCTTTTTGATGAAGAAATTCACCAAATAAAATCAGGGCTACACCCTTTATATGCGAAACCTTTTTCTCGATGGAATCTATGTCTGATTTATACACCATTTCTTCAGCCCAAGTTGCTTTTTCAACTACCCAACATGGGGTGTCTTTTGCATAGCCGAGATTATACGCCGTTTGCTTTAATTTTTTCAGTAGTGTTATAGAAAGATAAAAAGCAAAAGAAGAATTTTTGTTTGAGAGAAGTTGTTCTAAACTCTCAGGGTTTGGAGTACGCCCCTCAACCCGAGAAATGATGAGCGTTTGAGACACTCCCGGAATCGTATATTCAATCCCAACACTAGCCGCCGCTCCAAATGCAGCCGTTACTCCCGGAATCACTTCAAAAGGGATGTCATTTTCTCGTAAAAACTCTACTTGTTTTGCAGTTGTAGAAAATAGAGAAGAATCACCAGTATGAAGACGCACAAATTTTTTATGACTATGCTCTTTTATGAAATAAAAAATATCTTCATAATCCATATCAGCAGAATTCTCTATAATCGTCCCCTCTTTACACCAAGTAAGTAGCTCTTTTGGTACTAATGAGCCTGTGTATAAAACAACTTCTGCTTCTTGTAAAGCCTTCTGCCCCTTAACTGTAATTAACTCAGGATCCCCTGGACCTGCTCCTACAAATTTTATCATCTACAGAACTCCTTTTACCTTCACTGAAATAGATTTTTGAAATTGTAACATAAGTGAAATATTAGGATTTATATAATATAATTCGCGCAAAATATTTAAGGTAATTCAATGGACGAACTATTAAAAACTCCGCTTTTTAATGAACAAATGAAGTTAGCTAGTAAAAATGTTAGCTTTTGTGGCTGGGATATGCCTATGCAGTTTGATGGAATCATTAAAGAACATGGCTATTGTAGACAAGGCGTAGCACTTTTTGATACTTCTCATATGGGTGAATTTTTCTTTAAGGGTGACATAAAAACCTCTGGGATAAATGAGGCTACTACAATTAATCTTGAAGCACTCAAAGTAGGAAAATGCAAATACGGGTTTTTACTCAATGATGATGCTGGGGTTATTGATGACCTGATTATTTATAAATTAAGCGAAGATTCTCTTATGATAGTTGTAAATGCTTCAAGGAGACAGATTGATTTTGATACGATTAGTTCACGCATCAAAAACGCGTCTTTAGAAGACAAGTCCTTAGAGTATGCAAAACTAGATGTCCAAGGTCCAGATTCTAAAAAAGCCTTAGAAAAATATTTTGATATTAACTTAGATGATTTAAAATTCTTTTCCTTTGTGCAAACTAAACTCTTTGGCAAAGATTGTCTTCTTAGTCGTACAGGCTATACGGGGGAGTTAGGCTATGAGCTTTATATTGATTCTACTACATCAGTTGAGTTATGGCAAAAACTATTAGAAGACGGTGTTAAGCCCGCAGGTTTAGGTGCTAGAGATATACTCAGACTTGAGATGGGGTATTCACTTTATGGGAATGATTTAGATGAGAGTATTTCTCCGCTTGAAGCAAATTTAAGTATGTTTATAAACCTACAAAGAGACTACATAGGAAAAGATGCCTTAGTAAGTCAAAAAGAAAATACCCTTAAAAGAATACTGCTGCCATTTAAAACAACTTCAAGAAGAAGTGCAAGAAAAGATTTCGAAGTTTACCAAAATGATAAAAAAGTAGGCTTTGTAACTTCTGCTGCATATTCTCCTATTTTAAATAGCGGAATTGGCTTTGCAATGATTGATACACAAGATTTTGATAAAACCACAACAATAGAGCTGCGAGATTCAAGAGGAAGTATAGATGCAAATATTGCCTCACTTCCATTTATAAAAAATAACTAAATATTCAGGAGAAAAAATGAAAAAATACAATGAAGAACATGAATGGGTAGAAGTACAAGATGATATAGCAAGCATAGGGATATCTTCTTATGCAGTTGAGCAATTAGGTGACATTACATTTTTAGAGTTACCTGAGATAGATTCTGAAATAAATATGGGGGATAGCGTAGCCTTTATAGAATCTGTAAAAGCAGCTTCAGATATTTATGCTCCACTCTCAGGAGTTGTATGTGAAGTAAATGAAACACTACTAGATACTCCAGAGCTTTTAAATGAAGATGCACAAGGTACTTTTATATTTAAAGTTAAAATTCAAGATATGAGTCAGTTAGATTCACTCATGGACGAAGATGCATACTCTGCATTTAAAGAAAGTTTGTAAGAGAAAATATGCCATACACTCCTCACACTCCAACACAAATAAAAGAGATGCTCGATGTTATTGGAATCCAAAAGGAATCTGATTTATTTTCATCTGTTCCAAGCGAGTTACATGTAGATAGTATAAATCTTCCAGAGGGATTAGATGAATTTTCAACTTATGAGATGTTTAAAGAAATCGCATCAAAAAATGTAAGTGATAAAATTTTGTTTATGGGTGGAGGCTACTATGACCATATAGTGCCTAGTGCCGTAGATGCTCTAGCTGGTCGTTCTGAGTTTTATACATCATACACACCTTATCAAGCAGAAGCATCACAAGGTACACTCCAAGTACTTTATGAATACCAAAGTATGATTTGTGAGTTAAGTGGAATGGATGTTTCAAACGCTTCTATGTACGATGGCGCAAGTGCCCTAGCAGAATCAGCTCTTATGGCGGTGAGAATCACAAAAAGAAATAAAATCTTAATAGACGCTGGAATAAATCCAACTTACATAAAAGTAGTACAAACATATCTTTCTTTTAGAGATATAGAATTTGAAGTTATTGATATAAGTGATTATCAAACTGATATTTCAAAGGTTATAGAAAAAATAGATGATAATATAGCTGGATACTTGTTTCAAAATCCTAATTTTTTTGGAAGTATTTGTGATTTCACTAAGATTATAGACACACTTCATGAACATAAGGCATTAGCTGTTATATCAGCATATCCTGTATCTTTAGGTATGCTCAAAGACCCAGCAAGTATGGATGCAGATATCTTTTGTGCGGATGGGCAATGTTTAGGTAATTACTTAGCCTTTGGTGGTCCATCATTTGGAATCATTGCTACAAAAGAAAAATATATAAGAAATTTACCAGGTAGAATCATTGGAAGAACC
>JAFLJZ010000279.1 GCA_022712775.1 Sulfurimonas sp. | reverse complement strand
AGGGGGCTATAACCAAGCAGTAAAACCCTCAATCGCACCTTTAGTATAGCGTATCCGAGTGAGAAAGGGGGCTATAACCCTGCTGCCGCTGTTCTACGAGCAACGATGAGTATAGCGTATCCGAGTGAGAAAGGGGGCTATAACGTAGGCATAGTTCTTACCATGTGAAAGATAAGTATAGCGTATCCGAGTGAGAAAGGGGGCTATAACCAGCTTTTCAAGACCTTTTATTTTAGAGATAAATTTTCCTGATTTATATATATCATATAAGCTTAAAGGGGTATTAAGCTCTATAAGAATAAAATAAATTATAAGGTTACAGAGATTCAGGTAAATTCCTTTTAAGGTCTTAGACGATGAAACATTTATTATTTTTATTTATTTTATTCGCTTTTCCTCTTTATTCTTCTACTTCAACGATTGTCAAGTTGGAGATAAGAGGGGCTATCGGTCCTGCGAGTAGTAGCTACCTTAAAGAGGGTATAGTATTCGCCACACTTAAAGATTCTAATATTATTTTAATTGAACTTGATACTCCCGGAGGTCTTTCTTCCTCTATGCGTGAGATGATTCAAGAAATTACCAATAGTTCGATTCCAGTGGTAACATATGTATCACCAAAAGGTGCAAGAGCGGCTAGTGCAGGAACATATCTTCTTTACGCCTCCCATGTTGCTGCGATGGCACCTGGAACAAACCTTGGTGCAGCTACTCCTGTTAGTATAATGCCAAAGAGTAAAGATTAAAATACCAGTACTCTCGGTATTTTAGAGAAAAAAGTTATTAATGATGCTATGGCGTATATAAAAAGTTTAGCACAGTTAAATGACCGCAATGCTTCTTGGGCTATAGAAGCTGTTAAAGAGGGAAAAAGTCTATCTGCTAGAGATGCTTTAAAGTCTGGTGTTATTGATTTAATGGCTGATGATACTGAGGCGCTTTTAAAGAAGTTAGATGGAAGAAGTGTGAAAATTTTGGACAAAAACATCACGCTTAATACAAATGAGGCTGTGATATTAAACTATGATGCTAATTTCAAAACACGTATTTTATCTATAATCACGAACCCAAATATCGCGTATATATTTTTACTTATAGCTATGTATGGTATATTTTTTGAGTTGATGAATCCAGGTGCAATAGTCCCTGGTGTTATCGGTGTAATTGCTGGTGTGATAGCTCTTTACGCTTTAAATATGATTCCTTTTAATTATGCAGGATTATTGCTAATATTATTGGGTGTATCTTTTATGATTGCAGAGGTTTTTATCTCTGGATTTGGAATACTCGGAATTGGAGGTGTTATTGCTTTTTCTTTTGGTTCATTTTTACTCTTTGATGCAGATACTTTAGGTAGCAGTGTATCAATCCCATTAATCATAGCCTTTACTTTAGTAAGTCTTTCATTTTTTATCTTAGTGATGAAACTTTTTATAAATGCACGTAATGGAAAAGTTGTTACAGGGATAGAAGAAATGATTGGGAGTACTGCTGAGGTGATAGAATCAAATGAGAAAGGTTACCTTGTTCATTGTCATGGTGAAACATGGAGTACAATAAGTCAAAATAAGTTAAATGTTGGTCAAAGAGTTGAAGTTATTGAACTCTCTGGTCTTGTTTTGAGTGTTAAACCAATTAAGGAGTAAGAGATGTATTTTGATTTACCTATTACAGGAATATATATCGTTATATTTGTAATTATATTTTTATCGATGTCTATTCGTATTTTACGGGAGTACCAACGTGGTGTAATTTTTACACTTGGTCGTTTTACGGGTGTTAAGGGCCCAGGACTTATTATATTGATTCCCTTTATTCAACAGATGGTAAGGGTTGATTTGCGTACTATTGTTCTTGATGTACCTACTCAAGATGTAATTTCACATGATAATGTGTCTGTTCATGTGAATGCAGTTGTCTATTTTCGTGTCATCAATCCCGAAAAGGCGATCATCCAGGTGGAAGATTTTCATACAGCTACGAGTCAATTAGCACAGACAACTCTTCGTTCAGTCCTTGGTGGACATGAACTTGATGAGATGTTAGCTGAAAGAGAAAGACTCAATACTGATATTCAAAATATTTTAGATAAACAAACTGATGCTTGGGGTATTAAAATCTCAAATGTGGAGATTAAACATATAGACTTGGATGAGAGCATGGTTAGGGCTATTGCTAAACAAGCAGAGGCAGAGCGTGAACGCCGTGCAAAAGTAATTAATGCTAAAGGGGAACTTGAAGCGAGTGAGAACATACTTGCAGCTGCTAAGAAGCTAAGTGAAAATGATTTGGGAATACAGTTACGATACCTTCAGACACTAAGTGATATATCTAGCGATAAGACAAATACTATTATTTTCCCCTTTTCTACAGAGTTAAGTAAGCTTTTCAAGGGTGAAAAATGATTTATGAGTTGCAAAATCCACTTACAAAAACTTTAATAACGCATCTTCGAGATCAAAGAAGAGATGCTATACGTTTTCGTCATACTATTGCGGAACTTACAAAGCAACTTGTTTATGAAGCCTTGAAAAACTTTCCCCTTATAGAGAAA
Organism: Sulfurimonas sp.; assembly: GCA_022712775.1. Next base: position 4,678 of record JAFLJZ010000279.1, on the reverse strand, counting down.
AAAATATCGGTCTGGCAGGGTGATGGAGATTTTTATACTATAGATGAAGAAAATATAATGGTAGTTACCGTCTTACGAGCTGGTATGCCGATGCTCGATAGTGTTATGGATCTTTTACCTGAGGCGCAGGCTGGGTTTTTAGCGATGAAAAGAGATGAAACAACTCATAAGAGTGTACTCTATTATGACAGATTACCTGATTGTAAGGGTAAAACTATTTTACTTGTTGACCCTATGGTTGCAACTGGTGGTTCCATGGTGGATGCATTAGAACTTATTAAAAGTAGAGAACCGTTAAATGTAATTACTCTTAATATCATAGGCTCGCCTGAGGGATTAAAAGTTGTGAATGATGCTTACCCTAATGTAGATATTTTCATTGCACAAATAGATGAAAAACTAAATGATGATAAATATATAATTCCAGGTCTTGGTGATGCTGGTGACAGAGCGTATAATACTCCAGAATAAAATTAAATTTCAAAGGTTTTAAAATTACCCTTGGGTGAGAGTATGATAACTTTTGTAAATTTTTGTTTATTAAATTTGATTTTTTTTAGCTCTTTAAAGTCTTCACTATCTAAACCGTAGATTATAGAATCTACTAAAACTAACCACCACTCATTATAAAGATGAAAGTTTTTTTCAATCTTCTTATTTTTTTCTTCAATAACCAATTGAATATTTTGATGTAATTGATGAACAAGCCAGAGTACATCACCATTACAACCAGTATAGATATAGATGTTAGATTTTTTATCAGTTGGAGTAAATGTTATCTCAAGTAGTTGAGCAATTTTATAAATTTTATCTTCGTTAATACAACGGCTATGTTTTTTAAGAAGTTTTTTTACCTTTTTTATAATATTTTTTTTCGTTTGGATAGTAATTTGTTTTAGAAAATTAATTGAAATATATGCGGAATTTGCATGTGAACTATAAAAATAATTGTCAATAACTTTTTTGATATTTTTAATAAGTGGAATTTCTAAGTTTTCTATACTAAGAAGATTATCACCATCTATATAATTATTATTAATTCGTCTAACTTCAACAGCTACTGTTTTATCAAGAAGAAAGTCAGGGGTTACATTACCTAGTGGTTCATACTTCACTTCAGTAAAGTTAAGTGTTTGTAAATACTTACCAGCTCTTATTTCATCTTTGTTTCTTTTTGTATTCATGATTTAATATGTTACCTAAAAGTTGTAAAAAGATGGTTAAATAGTTTAATCATCTAAATAATGCAATAAAATAATGATAAAATATTGAAAAGTTAAAAAATCGATATAGTTAAAATGGAGTAATTATGGAGAATACAGAAATAATTTTAGAGACTATAAATACTTTGTCTAATCCGATTTTATTAGTAAAAGAAAATGCAGATGTATATGAAAGAATCTATTCAAATATTTCGATGGATAAGCTCTTACCTAAAGACGATAAAAATAATTCTATAGTTGATGAGAATATACTAAAGTTTATTAAGCAATTTATTGAAGAAGAATCTGATTATCATACAATAAATAATGCCCTGCTTTTTCATAATAGCTATAATATTATTTTTAATAAAAATGATAATGGTATATTGATATTATTTATACAAAATAAAGACAAGGAATCTTCTTTAAACTTTATTTTAGATGATGTAAGTGCAGCTAGCAATGCGCTTATGGTTATTTTAGATCTAAATGGATATGTAGTTGATGTAAATAAGTGTTTTTGTGAGATGGTAGGTATGGAGTATGAAGAGGTTATAGAAAAATCTTTTTTTGAAACTTTTATGCCAAATAATGTAGAACAACTCAGTGAACGCCTTGGGGATATAATGTCAAAAGAGACACATAACAAACATTTTGTTACACCGTTAAAAGCAAAAGATGGTACTAGCTATAGAATTAATTGGCAGGTCTCAAAAATCGAGAAACAAAATCAAACATATATCATAGCAGTTGGCGGTGATGTAAGTATACTTGTGGAAGAAAACAACACGCTTAAACATGAAATAAAGAGTATTAATATTGGGTTTGAATATTTTCCATTTAGTGTTGGGTATATGAATGTTAATAGTGAATTTACAAAGGTAAACCCAAGGTTTGCAAAAATGTTTCATCTTAATAAAGATGACAAAAATATAAAGTTTGATGATATAGACTTTTTTAAGAAAAATATTGGTTTTAAAAAACTAAATGAAAACATACAACTTATAAAAGAGATGAGTTATAGCATAGATACTATTATGCATGAGAATAATGTAAGATTGAAAGTCAATATTAGAATGTTAAGTGGTAAAAAAGAAGATTCTAAGTTTTATATTGTGATTGTTCAAAGAGTATAACAACGCGAAAGATGCGTTGTTAGCATGATTCTATAATAAGTAAAGTGCTTACTATAAATCACCCTCATGCTTACCAAGATATTCAGCTACACCTTCAGTTGTTGCTTTCATACCTTCGTCACCTTTTACCCAACCAGCAGGACAAACTTCACCGTGCTCATCAGTAAACTGCATAGTATCTACCATTCTTAACATTTCATCAATGTTACGACCAAGTGGTAAATCATTAACTACAGCGTGACGAACAACACCTTTAGCATCAATTAAAAACGAACCACGTAAAGCTACTGCTCCACCAAAAAGTACATCATAATCTTTAGAGATTTGTTTTGTAAGGTCAGCTACTAGAGGATAACCAACACGCCCGATTCCACCTTCGTTGATTGGTGTTTCTCTCCATGCAAAGTGAGAAAATTGACTATCTACTGAACAACCAATAACATTAACACCACGATCTTTAAAATCTTTAAGTCTGTGATCAAAAGCGATTAGCTCTGAAGGACATACAAAAGTGAAATCTAGTGGATAAAAGAATAAAACTGTACCTTTCTCACCCATGTTTTCTGATAATTTAAAGTCGTCAACGATTGAACCGTCACCTAAAACTGTTGTTGCTGTGAAGTCTGGAGCTTGATTTGTTACTAACATATAATATGTCCTTTGGATTAATTTGGAAGAAGTTTAACTAAAAATAATTAATAAATTCTTAGTAGATATAAAGTAGTAATTTTATTTAAGGATAATTTTTATCCCCTCAAGGGGGACCCCGTCTTTTACTTACAGTTTTTACAAAGACCAGATAAAACTAGGTCAGTTGAGGTAATTTTAAAAGTACTTGATTGTGATATATCTGCGATAACACTTTCTAGGTTTATAGTAATGTCTTTTACAGAATCACACTTTTTACATACTAAATGAGAATGTGTTTCTTTTGTTAGTTCATAGACAGGTTTTGCATTGGGAAGCTTTACCTCTTGTATGAAAGAGTTTTCTAGCATAAGGTTTACGTTCTTATATATAGTAGCGAGAGAGATAGAATTAAACTTTTTTATCATCATCTGATAAAGTGATTCTACATTAATGTGCCCATTTATATATAGTATATCTGTAATTGCTAATCTTTGAGGAGTAGCTTTTAAATTATGTTCTCTTAGTATAGTTGTATAATTAATCATAATGACATTATACACTAACTAGGAATAAAGGATAAAAATTATTATTTATATTTAATAAAACTATAAAGTACTAAAGGATAATAATTATCCTTTAAGTTATATAGGAGTATAATTTTCTTAATTCAAATAAGGAAAATAAGATGAGACAGTATGAAACTTATAAATGTAACAAATGTGGTAACGAAGTAGAAGTTCAAAATGTAGGTGGCGGAGAACTTCATTGTTGTGGTCAAGCTATGGAGATGACTACAGAAAATTTAACTATGGTTAACTTGATGAAATCTTTCGCTGGAGAATCACAAGCAAGAAATAAATATGAGTATTTTGCAAAAGTAGCACAAAAAGAAGGTTATAGAGACATTGCTGAACATTTTGCTAGAGCTGCTAATAATGAAAAACAGCATGCAAAGATGGAACTTGCTTTAAATAATAGAATGGCAAGTGGGGGTGAAGATAGTTTTAGAAATACAAAAGAGAATCTTCAAATGGCGATAGATGGTGAAAGTTATGAAAATGTAACTATGTATCCTGATTTTGCTGCTATTGCAAAAGAAGAGGGGCACAAAGAAGCAGAAAAACTTTTTACAGGAATAGGTAAAATAGAAGTAGAACATGAAAAAATGTTCCAGATGCTTTTAAATAGATTAGAAGCTGATGCAGAACATGTAAGTGAGGATGAAGAAGAAGCATGGATTTGTGAAGTATGTGGTCATGTCCATTATGGAAAAAAAGCACTTAAAAAATGCCCAGTTTGTAAACATGGTGAAGAGTACCAATCTAGACTAAACAGTAAAAAATAGATATAATCCATTCATCAAATTACACTACTGTAATGGGCTTTCTGCCAAAGAAAACCAAGCGTTCAGAAAAAGATTTAGTCTTTTTCTAAGTCGTGCTTTAGCACAGAAGCGTAGGTATTGGGACGAGTTCCAATACCGTAAGGAAAAAGTAAAAGGTTTCCTTATATTTTATGTAATAAAATTAAGGAATGAAATCGATGACAAAAGAGTATATATTTACTTCAGAGTCTGTAACAGAAGGGCACCCTGATAAGATGGCAGATCAAATCAGTGACGCAATTCTGGATTATATAATTGAGAGAGATACAGAAGCACGTGTTGCGTGTGAAACTGTAGTATCTAATGGTTTTTGTGTAATCGCAGGC
>JAFLJZ010000238.1 GCA_022712775.1 Sulfurimonas sp. | reverse complement strand
TTAGTACCTAAAGAGTTTTCACAAACACATTTAGTGCTAAGTTTATCGAATCCATCGTACTCCCCAATTCAGTACGATACAAATGGATTTGTAGTTGCATATAGAACTACGGTTAATTTGCGTATAGCAAGACATACAAATGGTGAAGATTCTAAGACTTATAATGCGCGTGGTACTTTTGACTTTAGTATTACTCCAAATGCTATTATTAGTGATAAACAAAGATTTGATGCGATTAGATTTAGTTCGATAAAAGCTATAGAATCTTTTGTAGCACAAGTATCTTCTGAGGGTGCGAGAGCAGAAAAATCTCTTACTAATCCCCAGCCTTCTAGTATTTCAAGTACACCTAAAGTAGAAGAAAAGCCTAAAAAAAGTACTGTATCAAATACTCAAAAAGTAAAACCCATGACTTCAATGAATTCTCGACTAGATAGTTTATCGAAACTATCTAAGATGAAAAAAAATGGCTTACTTACAGATGAAGAATTTGAAGCTATGAAGCGTGAGATCTTGACAAAGTAAAACACTAGTTAATAAAGGGATTAAAGATGACGATTCAAAGTATTATTAAAAAAGCTGTGAAGAGGTTAGAACTCGAAGGTAAACTGTTAACTCCAGATTTTTATGCAGAAGCCTTTTGTAAAGAAGCTAAAAAAGCTGGAAGAACTATTGAAGATTGTGATCATGTAGCAAACCTTACAAAGAATATGACTAAGGAAATGCAAAAAGAGATTGTAAGTTATAGAGTTAAAACCATGCAAGAACTTACCCGATTTTTAATCTCTAAACTAAAGCGAATGAATCCAACACAAGCAACGGAAATCTTAGATGCACAAAGCTTACTTACGAAAAGAATTTTACAAGTTGTCGAAGTATTACATAATAAAGAAGCAAGTGATTTAGCAAAAAAATCACAAGAACTTTTAAAAACAATGCCAACTGCCCCACAGCTAGAGCAATTTAGACAACTATGGGTAAATTTTATTACAACCTATGATGATACTTTTTTACAAAACCTAAGTACTTTTGGTGAAATAGATACAAAAAATCTAAAAAAAAGTATAGAGGGTTTAAATCTAGAAACATCAGATGAATTTGACTTAGGAGGAAGTGTAAATCTAGCAAAAATCTCTTCTTTACTTGTTGCATCTTTAGTCCCATCAATCGCTTCAAGTGTAAATGATAAAATCGCAGCTGTAAGTCAGAAAATAAAAAATGAACCATTACTCTTGGATACACCAAGTATGGTACAAGAGATAAAGGCAGCAATATCATTTAGAATTGCACTCGATAAAGACAGCGTTAAGGAGATGGTTGAATCTATTGATGGTGTGCTTGATAAGTTATCATTACGTCTTATTGATATGATTGAAAAATCAGATACTTCAACTGTCGAAATCCAAAAAATTAAAGCAGAGTTAGAATCCTATAATGAGATAGATACAAGCAATTTTAAAGTAGCACATAAAAAGCTTTTTACTATAGCTGTAGCCTTAGAAGAAAATACAAAACTTTTAAGTAAGGATTTAAAAGATCATAGTGGAGAAGTTATACGACTAGGTGAAAAAATTCGTAAACTTGAAGAAGAAGTAAAGGTTGCAAAAGAAGAATCAAAAGAAGACTTTCTTACAAAACTTTATAACCGTAGAGCCTTAGATGAATTTATGGAAATAAAAGAGGCAGAATTTAAAAGGTATAAGCGTAATTTTTCTGTGATAATGTTTGATCTTGATAAGTTCAAAAATGTTAATGATACCTATGGACATGATGCAGGAGATGCTGTCCTTGCCGCTTTTGCAAAAATACTTAAAGAAGAAGCACGAACTGTAGATATTGTAGGTAGATTTGGTGGTGAAGAGTTTATGGCAATACTTAGTGAAACAGATACTATGGGTGGTGTTGTTTTTGCTGAGAAAGTAAGAAAACATGTTCAAAAAGCAAAATTTATGTATAAAAAAGAAAGAATCCGTGTAACAGTAAGTTCAGGTGTATCAGAGAGGTCTAAGCATATCTCGGTTGAAGCGGTAATTAACTCAGCAGATGAGTATTTATATAAGGCTAAAAGTGATGGACGTAATAGGGTGGCATATAAAAAATAATGTCCCTAATTCAATTTTTAGAAGAAAAACCTCTTTATTATAAAAAGATAGATTATACTCGTATGCCTCGCGTGTATGAAAAAATAAAGCACCATTTTAAAACAGCGAAAATTATTCACCTTATAGGTACAAATGGAAAAGGCACAACGGGTAGATTTTTAGCTACATCACTTTTTAATATGGGTTATAAAACTGGACACTATACCTCTCCTCATATCTTAGAGTTTAATGAAAGAATTTGGGTTGATGGAGACAACACTTCTTATGATTTACTCGATTCTGCACACGAAAAACTTCAAGATATTTTGACACAAGAAGATTCCGCTTCTCTTTCGTTTTTTGAATATACAACTTTTTTAGCAATGCTTGTATTTAATGCTTGTGATTATATAATTCTTGAAGCTGGACTAGGTGGACAACGCGATGCAACAGCTGTATTTCCTAAAGATATAACCTTAGTAACTCCAATATCATATGACCATGAAGCATTTTTAGGCACTACAATACAAGGTATTGCTCAAGAAAAGTTAAATGCGATACAAAATAATGCGATTTTAGCGTTTCAGAATTATAAAGAGGTATATGAGGTCGCATATTCTCTTAAAGAGAAAAACATCTATAAACTTCATGAGTATTTAGAAGTAAATGATATTGTTTTTTCCTCGCAAATAGCAAAAGATTTGTCTCTTGCAGGCTATTTGGAAGAAAATTTAAAACTCAGTATCGCGTGTCTAAAATTTTTTGACTTGAAATATGAAAAAAAAGATTTTCAAAACAGCTTGCTTTTTGGAAGACTGAGTAAATTTAGAGAAAATATTATTCTCGATGTTGGGCATAATCCTCTTGCAGCGGATTCTATACTTCAAGCCTTAAAAGGACAAAAGTATATTTTAGTTTATAATACTTACGAAGACAAAGAATATACAAAAATACTGGATATTTTGAAGCCAATTATTAAATGGGTTGAAATAATTAAAATTACAGACAAAAGAATAGTAAAAACTGGAGAAATTAAAAGAGTATTAACAGACTTAAAGATAGAATGTTACGAATATAAGAAAATACAAGAGAATGAAAAATATTTAGTATTTGGTTCATTCTTAGTAGTGGAAGAATTTTTGAAGGGTGTTGATGGATAGTCATTTTACTGTTACGATACATGATGATAATGGAGTGAAGCAGTATAACCTTCATCATTTTGTTAAACAAGCTATTTTATATGTAGCTTTATTTTTAGGTTTTGTTGGACTTGTCTCTGTTGGAACTATACTTTATCTCAACAGTGAAGTAGATGCTATAGAGATAAAAAGACTAATTGAACAAGAGAGTTTTCATAAGTTACAAAACAAAAATAAAGACCTTCAAGCAAATATAAAAGGTACGCAAGATAAGTTAGCAGATAAGAAAAAAGAGTTAGATAAAATCTCTGATTCTATCGCTGAAATTGAATCACTTATCGGAATTTCACCAGTTGAAGATATGCCGCTTCAAGAGCGTGTAGATATAGCAAAACTAAGTTCACAAGATATGACAACACTTTTACAATTTATTCCAAGTGGTTCACCAGTTCCGTATAAGGGAATCACGAGTAAATTTGGATACAGAACGCATCCTACGCTTAAAAGAAGAGAATTTCATCGTGGTTCAGATATGAAATCGAAGATGAAAACACCTGTTTATGCAACGGCAGATGCGATGGTAGAATATGCTGGAAAACATACAAAAAGTGGTTATGGAAGACTTGTTATTTTAAAACATAATTATGGATTTAAAACATTATACGGTCATTTAAACAAAGTTGTGATAAAATCAGGTACATTTGTACAAAAAGGTGATTTGATAGCGTATACAGGTAATTCTGGAATGAGTAGTGGACCACATCTACATTATGAAATACGTTTCATGTCACGACCTATAAATCCATTTTGGTTTATAAAATGGAATGCACAAAATTATAATGAAATATTTAAAAAGGAAAAGAAAATACCATGGCAATCTTTAATAACGGCGACAGCCAACATCAGAGTACTAAAACCGACTCGAGCACAACCATCATCACAGTTGGTTCGGCTATCAAAGGGGAAATGAATCTTTCGTGTAATCTTTATGTAGACGGAGATTTTGAAGGTTCAATCAACTCCCAAAATGAAGTAAACATTGGTAAACATGGTCATGTAAAAGGTGAACTTACTACAAAAAGACTTGTTGTTCAAGGTTATGTTGAGGGTACTATAAAGGCTGATAAAGTTGAGATAAAATCTGCTGGTAGAGTAAGTGGCACTATAGAATCGGCTGAGCTTATCATAGAATCAAAGGGTATTTTTGAAGGTAATAGTATTGTGAAAAATCTTAAACCAATTCCTGAGCTTAGAAAAGTAGAAAAAATGCGAAAATCACCAACAGAACAAACAGCACAATTAGCAAAATCATAATATAAAAATAGATGTCACAAAGCTCTTTTTACGAATATTATAAAATACAAGATACACCAGGTTTAGAGCTTCTTATTTGTGAAGATTCCAAAGAAGCGGAAGAACTTTTAAGTGTAGCAAAGTTCTTCAATAAAGAAACAATCGTTTTTCCAGATTTTCGTCCAAGTTTTGGGGACGATCTTCGTGTATATAAAGAAGAACTTCATCAACTTTTTTCCGCTTTAAGAGAGTATTATAAAGCAAAGACGACGTGCCCTTGGGGTGAAAAACCACTCGTAATATCGCCACTTAAAACATTACTTTTTCATTTTCCATCACAAGACTTACTTCAATCAACTTCTATAGAGTTCGGTGAAGATATAAAACTTCAAAGTTTTAAAGAACAGATGCTATTTTGGGGTTATACCTTTGTGGACATGGTTCAAGTTGAAGGTGAAATCTCTTTTCGTGGAGATATTATAGATATTTTTGTGCCCTCAAGTATTAATCCTGTACGTATTTCTTTGTTTGATGAAACGATAGAGCAGATAAAATACTTTGAGTTAGAATCACAACGAACACTGGGCGATGATTTAGAGAGTTTAGAAATAGCGAGTGCATTTTATTCGCTTGATGAACAATCTTTTAATGCACTCAATACAAAGGTGGAATCTTCAGAGTATGATTCTATGACAAAAGATATTTCTTCTTTAGGTTTTTGGCATTTAGAAGATAAGGCTTCAAGCTTTTTAGAGAATAAAGTTGTCAAACTTTCTAAAAATCTTGATGCTACCCTTATAGATGCGTATGGAATTAACGAACCACAAATCTCACGTGAATGTTTTGACTTAGATGTTTTACCTGATAGCGATGATTATAAAGAGTTAATAGTTGCAGACGTAGCTTCACTTTTAAAAGTACATAAAAATAAAAAAATAACTATCATAGCGGCAAATAAAGCAGTCATGAAGCAAATGGGTATCTTTGAATTAAATAATATCACAGAGATATATGCTCCGTATATTTTAAATATTATCTCTAAAGATGAGCTTGTAATCTCACTTAACAAACCAGAGAAAAAACGAAGAAGACGTAAGTCAGCAATACTTTTAGATGACCTTAAAAAAGGTGATTATGTAGTACATGAAGACTATGGTGTTGGAATTTTTGAGAGTATTGAGCAAATGGAGATTCTAGGAGGGGTGAAAGATTTCATCGTTATTAAATACATTGGTGATGATAAAATTTTACTTCCTGTTGAAAACCTTGATTTCATTGACCGATACATTGCTTCTGGTGGTTCAACTCCTGTACTTGATAGACTTGGAAAAGGAAGTTTTGGTAAGCTTAAAGAAAAAGTAAAAAAACGACTTTTTGAGATTGCAGGGGCAATATTAAATACAGCTGCTGCAAGAGCTTTGATTAAATCTCCAAAAATCTCAGTAAACAAACAAGAATTAAAAGAGTTTCAAGCTTTGAGTGGTTTTGAATATACAGAGGATCAAACGCAGTCTATAGATGAGATTTTAGGGCAGGTTTCGTCTGGACATATTATGGATAGGCTTTTAAGTGGAGATGTTGGTTTTGGTAAAACAGAGGTAGCAATGAATGCTATTTTTGCTACATATAAGTCTGGGTACCAAACAGCGATGATAGTTCCAACTACACTACTTTCTTCTCAACATTTTCGTTCACTTAGAGAGCGGTTTGATGACTTAGGGATTAAAGTTGCAAAACTTGATAGGTTTGTTTCTACTAAAGATAAAAAGAACATTATAAAAGCACTTGCTTCTGGAGAGATAGATGCAATTGTTGGAACGCATTCCCTTTTTAGCTTAGAGTTTAAAAAACTTGGAATGGTTATTATCGATGAAGAGCATAAGTTTGGTGTGAAACAAAAAGAGAAGATTAAAGAATTGTACCATAATGTGCATATGTTAAGTATGAGTGCTACTCCAATTCCACGTTCACTCAATCAAGCACTTAGTTCCATAAAAACCATGAGCCAACTCTTAACTGCTCCAAGTGAAAGACAAGGGGTGAGAACCTTTGTTAAAGAGTATGAAGAAAAGCTTGTAAAAGAGGTAATTCTTAGAGAACTTCGTCGTGGTGGACAGGTTTTTTATGTGCATAACTCAATTGACATATGCCTATAAAACTTGGAGAATTAAAAGCTCTACTTCCAGACCTCAGAATTGTAATGCTTCACTCAAAAATTCCAGCAGTTCAAACTGAAAAAGAGTTACTGAAGTTTGAAGCAGGGGAGTATGACCTGATGATAGCGACAAGCATCATAGAATCAGGTATTCATATGCCAAATGTAAATACGATTCTAGTAGATGGAGCAGATAGGTTTGGAATGGCAGACTTACATCAACTTCGTGGTCGAGTTGGACGAGGTCATGTTGAAGGTTTTGCATATTTTATAGTTAAGAATAAAGAAGTACTTACAGATGATGCAAAAAAACGATTACTTGCCTTAGAATCGAATTCATTTTTAGGAAGTGGTTCTGTTTTAGCACATCATGACCTTGAGATAAGAGGTGGTGGAAATCTTGTAGGTGATGCACAAAGTGGGCATATAAAAAACATTGGTTATTCCCTTTATTTACGAATGTTAGAAGATGCTATCAAAGAGTTGAGTAACACAAAAGAAAACAAAAAAATAAAAGTAGATATTAAACTTACTATTTCTGCATATGTCTCAGATGAGGTTGTGAGTGAAGATAGATTACGCCTTGATATTTATAGAAGATTGTCGCAATGCGAAGAGGCAGTTGAGATTTATGAAGTTGAAGAAGAACTCATAGATAGGTTTGGCGAACTTGATACTCCAACAAGACAGTTTATAGAGTTGATGGTGATTAAACTTCTTGCTTTAACAAAGAGTATAAAGTCTATCTCTAACTATGGACAGTCTGTTACATTTACTTACTTTAATGATTCTAAAGAAACTATCAAGGCTGATTCTAAAGATGATGATGACATAATAAAAGCAACTTTATTTTATTTACGTAATAATAAGCCTAAGATTTTGTAGTTATAAGGAAATATAAATGAAAAAATATCTGTTAATCGTACTAGTTGTGAGTGTTTTATCTGCTCTAAATGCAAAGATAATAGAAACAAGAACATTTGATGTAATTGAATTTAATGATGGACGTATGACAAACAAGTCAAAGAACTATTTCAAAGCTATTGTCGGGACTATTAAAAGCTATATTGAAAATAAAAAAAATATTAGAATCCAAGTTATTGGATATACTCGTACAGAAGTAGACAGACATGAAGAGTTAAAAGTAAATTCGGACAGTTATAGTATTCAACATGATTTTAGCTTTGTTGAATCCAAGGACGAGGCAGAAGAGAGTACTACAATTTATGCATCCTATGTTGTAGGTAAATTAGAAAAAAATAAAATCCCTAAAAATTTAATAACTAAAGAATTTCATAACTTTAAGCTTCTTGGTTATACTTCAATAAAAGACAAAGAAAAAGGTTTAGACTTACCAAATAGAGTTACAATAACAATGCATGTACTAAAAAGAAAAAGCAACAAAAAGGTTCTTCCAAAGGTAGTTGTACCAGTAGTAGTTGTTGAGAAAAAAGTAGAAAAAGTAATTGTTCCAAGTGTTGTCGTTCCTGCCGTGGTTGCAGAGAAGAAAGTAGAAAAAGTAGTTGTTCCCGCCGTGATTGTCCCAGCGGCAGTGGTGGAGAAAAAAGTAGAAAAAGCAATTGTTCCAACAGTGATTATTCCAGCAGTGGTTGTTGAGAAAAAAGTAGAAAAAGTAGTTGTCCCAACAGAGGTTGTTGAGAAGAAAGTAGAAAAAGAAATTCTAGTAGACAGTGATAATGATGGTGTAGATGATTCCCTTGATAAGTGTCTTAAAACGCGAAATTATGTAAAAGTAGATGAAAGTGGTTGTCCAATAGACAGTGATAAAGATGGTGTTTTTGATTATAAAGATGTTTGTTCAAACACTCCATATGGCATGAAAGTATACGAAAATGGATGTCCTATTCGTAAAAAATAATCAGTTATGTTATAATGATTTGTAAGATTAGTATGTAAAAGGAATATGTATGATAGAAGCAACATTAGCAGATTTAAGAAAATCTTCTTCATTTTTCAAAACAACAGAAGTTGTGCATATAGTAAATGGTAGAAAAAAAGAAGATATTGGTTATTTTGTACCTACTATATTTAAAGATAAGTTTGAAGTTTTTTTGCTGAAACTTGAGAAGGAAAAGAAAATTAAACTCTTAAAAAGAGTAGCTAAGGCAAGCAGTAAAGATCCTGTATGTGACGGGGCTATAGATGATGGAGTTAATTAGAGGGGATATAGTTCTTGTTAATTTTAATCCTGCAAAAGGAGGGGAAGTAGGTAAACTACGTCCTGCTATTGTGCTGAGCCATAGTGATGACAATGAGATTTTAGATACTGTAATAGTTATCCCTCTTTCTACAGTAATAGAGTTAGATGCTTTACCCTATAGGCACCTAATTACTTCAAGAGATAAACTAGAGAAAGATTGTGATGCTTGTATTTATGAAGTTAGAGCTTTGTCTAAAATAAGAGTAAAAGAGAAACTATCTACTTTAAGTGATAAAGAACTAGAAGTAATTCAAAACGCACTTTGTCAGATAATAAAATAAAAAATCTTTTCTAACTCGTTTCATTCTCTCGTTACCATTGGACTAGTCTAATTACTATTGTTGACAATAGGCACACAATAGGCTATAATTTTATATGATTACTTATAGTTGGAATAAAGAAAAAAACTTGTTGTTAAAAGAGACTAGAAAAATAAGTTTTGAGCAAGTTGTTATGCATATTGAACAAGGTGACTTGATGGATGTTATTAAACATCCAAATGAAGAAAAATACACAAATCAAAAAATCTTGATTATAAATGTTAATAATTATATCTATACTATACCTTTTATTGAAAATATCAATGAAAGGTTTTTAAAAACGATTATTCCAAGTAGAAAGTTTACAAAAAAATATCTTGGAGACTACAATGAAAAGTTATAAACTAGACAAAGAGGAACAAGAATTATTACAATCATTGGAAAATGATGAGTGGGAATCTGTAGAAAATCTAGAAGATGAAATAAAAACTCATCAAAAGATTGCAAAAAATACTTTAAAAAAAGATAAAAGGATTAATATTCGATTATCCTCAAATGACTTAGAAGCATTAAAAACACATGCTGTTGAACTTGGATTGCCATATCAAACATTAGTATCTAGTATTTTACATCAGTATGCAAGCGGTAGACTTGTTGAAAAAACTGGATAATAAATTAAAATCTTAATTCGTTCCATTCTCTCGTATATTCTTTTTTTATATTGTCCATAGGGACAATAGACAAGTTTTTTCTAATACCCTATAATCTTAGTAATAAATTTAATACTAGGAACAAATCATGGCAACAGTAACTGGAATCGTAAAAGGTTTAGAAGGTAAGTTTTTTGCAAAAGATGCAGATGGAAAGATAGTAGAGCTTCAAAATGGAGATAGAATTACATCAGAGATGATAGTATTTGGTGATTCTTCAAATCCAGCTACTGCACAGATACAAGTTGCTATGCTTGGTTCAAATAATGTTATTACAGTATCAGGAGCAGGAGAACAAGCATTTGATGCTTCTGTAAATGGTGATAAAGATGACCTAGAAGAAGTAGCACTTGCAGAAGAAAATGTAAGTGGTTCAGAAGGTATTTTAGCAGCCCTAGAAGATGAGACTACAGGTGAAAATGTAGATGCTGTTGATGATGAAGAAACAGCTGCTGGTGAAGATGGACAGACTAAAGATGGTGTAGAGGGAGAATTTGCAGATAGAGATGGAAGTGAAACAGATATTGTAGCTGGTCTTCGTGATGCATCATTTACGCAATCATCAGATGTACAAGCTACTCAAGGTGAACTTTTCTTTGGTGAGTTTGCTATTGATGGTGGATTTGTTGATGAAGATGGACTTATAAGTGCTGAAATAGGAACTACAACAACGGGCGCTATTACAATTATTGGTGCTTCAGATGTATACTTTACTACAGGACAAAGTACAGGCTTAACATCAAGAGGTGAAGCTATCACTATGATTACAAGTGCTGATGGACAAACAGTTACGGGTGTTCGCCCAGATGGTGATGAAGTATTTATAGTACGTTTAGCAGATGATGATGGTTCATATACATTTGAGTTACTAGATGTAATCGATCATTCAGACCCAACAAGTGAAGATACAGAAACTTTAACTTTTGGAGTTGGCGCAATTAACGCAGCTGGTTCAACAAGAGAGGGTTCTTTTAATATCATTGTTGAAGATGATGTACCAGAAGCAGATGTAGTAGTTACTAGTGATGCAGGAATAGATATAGTAGTTGATGAAAGTGATTTTGATACAACAGGTGCTAAAGATAGTAGTACAGCAAACTTTTCA
>JAFLJZ010000062.1 GCA_022712775.1 Sulfurimonas sp. | reverse complement strand
GTAAAAAAACTTTTCTATGCAAATGGACCAGGAAGTTTTATGGCGATTAAAGTTTCTTATATTTTTTTAAAATCTATAAGTATTTTGAAAAAAATTCCACTTTTTGCAACAAATGCTTTTTATTTTAATGAAAATGAACCAATAAAAGCGATTGGAAAGTTATGTTTTGTTAAAATAAACTCAGAAATAGAAACTCAAAAGTTAGAAAAGGTACCAAGTGGTAAATTTACACTTCCAGATGTACTTGATTATAACGAGTTTAGTAAAATAACAACACCCTTATATAGTATAGGGGCAGTTGGATAGGAATTTAATTGACAATAAGTGTACCAGCTACTAGTGCAAACCTTGGACCAGGATTTGATTCTTTAGGTTTAGCAGTAGATTTACGGAATCGTGTTGAATTTCATCAATCAAAATTTTTTAGTGTTGCGATTAAAGGTGAGGGTGAAAATAACCCGAGACTAAAGGGAAATAATCTTTTTATTGGTATCTTTAATGACCATTATTCTCGATTAACAAAGAAAAAACAAAATTTTAAATTTACCTTTTATAATTCTATTCCAATGTCACGTGGACTTGGTTCATCTTCTGCTGTAATTGTTTCTGCAATAGCATCTGCAAATGAGGCTGCTGGGATTAGAGTTTCAAAAAGACGTATTTTAAACCATGCACTTGTATATGAACCACATCCTGATAATATAACACCCGCTGTTATGGGTGGGTTTAATGCGGCAACAGTTGAAAAAAATAAAGTGTTTTCACAAAAAAAACATTTGCCGGACTATATAAAAGCAATTGTTGTGATTCCAAATAAACAAATGAATACAGCAAGAGGAAGAATGTTACTTCCTAAATCGTATTCAAAAGAAAATGCTACATATAATCTTTCTCATACAGCCTTAAGTGTAGCTGCATTTTTTAATGAAGACTGGGAGATGTTGAAATTAGCTTCTCAAGATAGATTTCATCAAAAAGCAAGAATGAAAACCTTACCAGAATTGTTTTCTGTTCAAAAAATTGCATATGAAAGTGGGGCATTAATGAGTACGCTCTCAGGAAGTGGTTCTACATTCTTTTCTATGGCATATGATGAAGATTCTAGCCTGATTGCAAACAAATTAAGCCAGAAATTTCCAGACTTTACAGTGAAAATTTTGAATTTTGATAACAATGGATTAATAATAGAGAGATAAACTCTATTAAATAAAGTAAGTTTTAGATATAATGGCGAAAAAATTTCATCTACCTATTAGAATGTGTGTATCTTGTAGAGACAGACAAGAACAAAAGCTTTTAGTGAGACTTCAATGTAATGAAGGTTCATTAGAAGCTTTTAGAAATAATGGAAGAAGTTTTTATATATGTCATACTTGTTTATCGAATGAAAAAAAGCTTATTAAAGCATTAATGCGCCAATGTAAAAGTGGTAATAGAGACAAGTTGACAAACAGACTAAAGGAGATCATCACTGATGACAGAAAAAGTTAAAGTAAGTGAGATAGCGGCAGAACTAGGAATAACTTCAAAAGATGTTATTAAAAAAGCTTTAGATTTAAGCATAGAAGCAAAAGCAGCAAACTCTTCCGTAACTATGGAAGAAGCAGACAGCTTAATGAAGTATATAATGAATGGTGAGACAAAAGCACCAAAGGCTTCAGAAAAACCAAGCGAACCTAAAAAAGCACCATCAGAAATACAAGAAACTACTACTGAAAATACAGCCAAAGAATCTGTAGAGAAAGAGCCTGTAGAAAAAGAATCAGCTTCTACAATAAAAGAAGAACTAGCTTCTGTTAAAGAAAAGTCAGCAGAAACTCCTGTTGAAGAAAAAAAAGTAGTGAAGCCCTCTACTGGACTAAAAACTGTTACAAGACCTAATATTATCCCTCAGATTAAAAGATCGGGTCTTAAGATAGTTAAAAAAAGAAAGCCAAAAGTTGAAGAAAACTATAGTATGCCAACAAAACAAGCATCTGTATCTTCATACGGAAAAATGAGTGCGGAAGTTTTAGAAGAACTAGCTCAAAAGAAAAGGTCTCGTGGTACGTCTTCAACGGCAAGAAAACAAGAGCAAGGTAAAAGAATGGATATTTTCGGTGGTGCTATGGCTGATGTATCTATGGATATGGATGACCAAGTAACGCTTCTTGATTTAAACTCTACTGAGAGAGCTCCTTTACCAGATGAGCAACCAAGAAAACCTCGTGCACCTAAACCAGCAGGTAGAAATGCAAATAAAAAGCAAGCACCTCGTGGTAGAAAAGTTCGTAAAGATAAACGTAAAAAGTATGCAAAAATAACACAAGAAGAAGAGATTGTTACACACGTAGAGATTCCAGAAGATATTCGTGTATACGAATTTGCTGAAGCTCTTAAACGTCCAATGTCTGATATTATTAAAGTTCTTTTTGACCTTGGTATGATGATGACAAAAAATGATTTCCTTGGAAATGATGAAATAGAGATTTTAAGTGAAGAGTTTGAAGTTGAAGTAACTATTATTGATCCTAAAGATGAATTTACGCATGAAGATGAAGATATTGAAGAAGATCCAGATGCAACCCAGAGAGCTCCAGTTATTACAATTATGGGTCATGTTGATCATGGTAAAACTTCTTTACTTGATGCGATTCGTGAAGCAAAAGTAACAGATGGTGAAGCTGGTGGAATTACGCAACATATTGGTGCGTATACAATCGAGCAACATGGTAAAGCAATTACATTTATCGATACACCGGGTCACGCTGCATTCTCACATATGCGTCAAAAAGG